>JBPEXC010000139.1:0-11749 GCA_052032035.1 Acidimicrobiales bacterium
GACCGGGTCGAAGCCGGCGCGGCGTCCCTGCGGGGTGCCGACCTCGAAGCCGGTGGCGTAGACGATGCAGTCGAGCTCGACGTGCTCACCGTTGACCCACACGCCGGTCTCGTCGATCCGCTCGACGCCCTGGCCGTCGGTGTCGACCAGCGTCACGCCGGGCTCGTTGAACGCCAGCAGGTACTCGTCGTGGAAGCACGGCCGCTTGCACAGCTGGCGATACCACGGCTTGAGCGCGGCGGCGGTGGCCGGGTCGTTCACGACCTCGTCGCAGCGGTCGCGGATCTCGGCCATCTTCTCGTCGTCGGAGTCGAGGAACGCCTGCAGCATGCCCTCGGGGGTGAGGTCGGGATTCGGCGACGACAGCAGCTTGTTGCGGATGCGCAGGGTGAGGTCGGTCCAGCCGTCCATCACCAGGTCCTCCTCGGCGTACTGGCCGGTCTGGTTGGCGGTGAAGTTGCGGATCCACTTCTCCTGCCAGCCGTCCTCGAGGACCTCGGTCCGGAACCAGTCGGGGTCGGTCGGCGCGTTGTTGCGGATGTCGATCGAGCTCGGCGTCCGCTGGAAGACGTACAGCTCCTTCGCGGCGGTGGCGAGGTGGGGGATGCACTGGACCGACGTGGCGCCGGTGCCGATGATGCCGACCTTCTTGTCGGCCAGGCCGGTGAGCGGCGCCCCGTCGGGGTCGCCGCCGGTGTAGTCGTAGTCCCAGCGGCTGGTGTGGAAGCTGTGGCCGCCGAACGTCTCGATGCCGGGGATGCCGGGCAGTTTGGGGCGGTGCAGGGGCCCGGTGCTCATCAACACGAACTGGGCTCGGATCTCGTCGCCCCGGTTGGTGCGCACGATCCAGCGGTCGGCGGCGTCGTCCCACACGACGTCGGTCACCTCGGTCGAGAGCAAGGCGTTGTCGTAGAGCCCGAAGTGCCGGGCGATGCGGCGCGAGTGCTCGAGGATCTCGGGGCCGTGCGCATACTTCTCGCTCGGCATGTGGCCGGTCTCCTCCAGCAGGGGGAGATAGACGAAGCTGTGGGTGTCGCACTGGGCGCCGGGGTAGCGGTTCCAGTACCAGGTGCCGCCGACGTCGCCGCCCTTCTCGATGATGCGCACGTCGATGCCGGCCTCGACGAGACGGGCGCCGGTGACCAGGCCGCCGAAGCCGCCGCCGATGAACACGGCGGTCACCTCGTCGTCGACCGGGTCGCGCGGTTCCGGCGTGACGTAGGGGTCCTCGGCGTAGTGGGCGAACGCGCCGGTCATCTCCACGTACTGCTCGTTGCCGTCGCGCCGGATCCGCTTGTCGCGCTCGGCGGCGTAGCGCTCGTGGACCTCGTCGAGGTCGATGCGGCTCGTCGTGTCGTCGGTCACAGCCATGCCGCATCGTAGGTCGCGGGGTCACCCGCGACGAACTCGGCGTCAGCTCAGGCGCGGCCGAGGTTGAGGGCGACGTCGAGACCGAGGCGATAGCGCAGGTCGGCCGAGCACGTGGCCTGCACCTCGGGCCGTAGGGCGACGGCGTGGTTCCACTGGGGCCGCACGAACGGCTTGGTGTAGTAGCCGAACAGCAGGGGTCGGTCCTCGTCCGCGGTGACGTTGGCGCCCGACGTGTGCCAGACGCGCCCCTCCATCGCCACGATCGACCCGGCCGGCGCCTCGAACGCCACCAGCCGATCGGCGATGTCGTCGGGCACCTCGTCGGCGGTGCTGAACCGGTGGCTGCCGGGCAGGAACCGGGTGGCGCCGTTCTCGGCCCGGACGTCGCTGAGGCACCAGATCACGTTGATCGACCACGGCTCGAGCCACGGCTCGGGCACGACGATGCCCTGATCGGAGTGGATCATCATCGACCCGCTGCCGGGTCGGGCGATGTTGGCGGTGAAGTTCGAGACGATGTAGTCGTCGCCGAGCAGGCCGGTGGCCAGGGCGGCGGCGGTCGGGTGGTCGATCAGGCGGAGGAACACCTCGTCGAGGTCGAGCAGGTTGAACACCCGCACGTTGCTGGCGTTGGGATCGAGGGCCTCGATGCGGGTCGGCATGCCCCGGCGCTCGCTCTCCTCGGCGGCGGCCCACAGGCGGGCGGTGACGTCCGCGACCTCGGCGGGGCTCAGCACGTCGGGGATCACGGCGTAACCGTCCGCAGCGATCGAGGCCAGCGCGTCGGAGATTGCGGCGGCGGTCGGGTCGGTCGCGGTCATCGGGGCGACCGCCCGTCGACGAGACCGAGGCCCTGGGTCCGATAGCCCAACAGCACGAGCAGCTCGTCGGACGCCGAGTCGGCGACGCTCGGGTCGAGGGCCAGGAACCAGTTCTCCTGGGTTCGGTAGATCGGGCGGCTGTACCAGCCGAACGCCGCAGCCCGGTGTCGTCGGTCGGTGGTGGTGTCGGTCGTGTTGGCGCCGGTGCGGTGCCACAGGCGGCTGTCGAAGACGACGAGCGACCCGGCCGGGGCCTCGTAGGGAACCGCCTCGATGTCGTCGCCGGGCTCCGGCAGCCGGTTCCGCAGATGGCTGCCGGGCACGAAGCAGGTGGCACCGTTCGCGGCGGTGAAGTCGTCGATGCACCACGCCGCGTTGGCGCCTTGGGGTTCGGCGGGCCAGGGCTGGGGCACGAAGATCTGGTCGGCGTGGAGGGCGCCGGCAGCGCCGCCCGGCGCGGTGATGTTGCCCGACAGGTTCCCGAGCAGCATCGGCCAGCCGAGCACCGAGCGCAGCAGCCGCAGGGCCGTGGGGTGCTCGGCCAGTTCGACGAAGACGGGGGAGCGGCCGGGCAGGTTCCAGACGCGTTGGTTGGAGTCGTCGGGGTCGAGCCCGAAGCCCGGTCGGTCCTCGCCGGCGGCTCGGTCGGCCTCCACGGCGGCGTCGAGCTCGCGCCGGATCGCGCCGAGCTGCTCGGCGTCGAGCACGCCGGGCACACAACAGATCCCGTGGGTCGCCAGGTCGTGCTCGGCCCGGTCGAGGTCGGTGGTGGGTGCGGGCAGTGCCTGCGTGTCGACGGTCATCGGGTCCCCTTCCTCGGCGGGACGCCGTGCGTGACCGCCGATGGGCCGCAGGCTACGGATCGGCGGCCGCGCGAGCCAGCCGGGCGGATCGATGCACTTTGGCGGTGGCCGGTGTTCGTGTCAGGCTCCCGCCGTGGACGCTCATCTCGCATCGCTCTCCGAGGCCGTCGCCGACGCCGTGCCCGATCGGCCGGCGCTGATCCACGGCGACCTGGTCCGCTCGTGGCACGAGGTCGACGATCGGGCGTCGCGGTTCGCCGGGGCGTTGCGGGCTGCCGGCCTCGGCGTGCAGTCGAAGGTGGCGCTCTACCTCTTCAACGGGCCCGCGTACCTCGAGGCCCAGCTCGGTGCGCTCAAGGCGCGGGCGGTGCCGGTGAACGTCAACTACCGCTACCTCGACGCCGAGCTGGTGTACCTGCTCGACAACTCCGACGCCGAGGCACTGGTGTACCACTCGTCGTTGGCCGACCGGGTCGAGCGGGTCGCGTCGCAGCTCACCGGGGTGAAGCTGTTCGTCCAGGTGGACGACGACGGCTCCGAGGTGCTGTCGGTCGCCGGCGACTACGAGCGCCTCATCGCCGCCACCGAACCGATGGAACGGATCGAGCGCTCGCCCGACGACCTGTTCCTGCTCTACACCGGCGGCACCACCGGGCTCCCCAAGGGGGTGATGTTCCGCAACGGTGGCTGGGCGACCGGCTTCGCTGCCGGCGCGTTGGCCCAGGTCGGCCTCGACCCCCTCACGCCGCTCGACGACGTGCCGGCGATCGCAGCGTCGCTCGACCCCGACCAACGGCTCGTCACCGCGCCCTGCGCGCCGCTGATGCACGGCACCGGGCTGACCCTCGGGGCCCTGATCCCGCAGGCGCTCGGGGCCACGGTGGTGACCCTGACGTCGCGCAGTTTCGACGCCGACGAACTGCTCGCCGCCGTGCAGCGCCACCGCATCACCAACCTCGCCCTCGTCGGCGACGTCTTCTCCAAGCCGATCCTGCGGGCGATCGACGCCGCCGCCGACCGCGGCGCGCCCTACGACCTCGGCTCACTCCGACGCATCTACTCCTCGGGCGCCATGTGGTCGTCCGAGGTGAAGCAGGCCCTGGTCGACCGGTTCGCCGAGGTCGAGTGCCACGACATCATGAACTCGAGCGAGGGCGCGATGGCGACGCAGGTGACCCGGCGGGGCACAGCCGCCGCCACGGCGACCTTCGTCCTCAACCCGACGACCAAGGTGTTCACCGAGGACGATCGGGAGGTGGCACCGGGCAGCGGCGAGGTCGGCTACCTCGCCGCCGGTGGCAACATCCCCGTCGGCTACTACAAGGACTCGACCAAGACCGAGGCGGTGTTCCGCGAGATCGACGGCGAGCGCTACTCGTTCCCCGGCGACATGGCGACGATCGCCGCCGACGGGTCGATCGTGTTGCTCGGGCGCGGCAGTCAGGTGATCAACACCGGCGGAGAGAAGGTGTTCCCCGAGGAGGTCGAGGAGGCCGTCAAGCGCGTGCCCGGCGTGGTCGACTGCCTCGTCGTCGGGGTCGACGACGACCGATTCGGGCAAGCGGTCACCGCGGTGATCTCCTGCGAGCCCGGGGTGCACGTCGACGCCGCCGCCGTCGTCGCCTCGGTCAAGGCCGATCTCGCCGGCTACAAGGCACCCAGACACGTCGTGGTCGTCGACGACGTGCCGCGCGCTCCCAACGGCAAGGCCGACCATCGCACGGCGCGCGGCCTGGCGATGGCGGCGATCGCTGCGACCTGACGCCGACGTTCAGCCGGCGAGGTGGGCGAAGCGGTTGCGGAGGTCGCGCTTGAGGATCTTGTTGGAACCGGTCTTGGGGATCTCGTCCATGAACTCCACCAGCCGGGGCAGCTTGTAGCCGGCGAGCTTCTCCCGGGAGAAGCGCTCGATCTCGGCCGGATCACGCGTGGCGTCGAGGGGGCTGCCGGGCTGGGGGACGACGACGGCCAACACCGACTCGCCCCACTGTTCCGACTCGATGCCGAGCACGGCCACCTCGTAGATGTCGGGGTGCTGCTCGAGGGCGGCTTCGATCTCGGCGGGATAGATGTTCATGCCGCCGGAGATGATCATGTCCTTCTTGCGATCACAGATGAAGAGGAAGCCCTCGTCGTCGCGGTACGCGATGTCGCCGACGGTGTGCCAGCCGTCGCGGTCGTCCTCGTCGTACTTCTCGTCGGCCTTGTAGTAGGTGTCGAACACCGACGACGCCCGCACGAACAACTCGCCCGGTTCGCCGACCTCGGTCACCTCGTTGCCCAACGGGTCGAACAGCTTCACCTCCACCAGCGGCGCCGGCTTGCCACACGAGCCCGGCTTGCGCATCTGGTCCTCCGGGGCGAGGACGCAGTTCACGCCCATCTCGGTCGAGCCGTACACCTCCCACAGCGACTCGGGCGGGAAGTCCTGGACGTAGGCCTCCTTGAGGGCGAACGGCCAGGGCGCGGCGTTGGCGACCATGATCCGCATCGACGACGTGTCGTACTTGGCCTTGGTCTCGGCCGGCAGGTTCACCACCATGCGGATCGGGGTCGGCGCCGAGAACGTCGACGAGCACGAGTAGGTGTCGATGAGGCGCAGCCAGTCCTCGGGGTCGAACTTGTGTTGGAGCACCACGGTGTTGCCGAGCGTGTGAGCGATCGCCGCGAACCCGCCGGGGCCCGAGTGGTAGAGCGGGCCGCACGTGACGTAGGTGTCGCCCGGGCCGTAGCCCATCAGTTCGAGGAGGGCGCCGCCCTGTTCGGGTGACGACGTCCGGTGTCGCACCGCGCCCTTCGGGTTGCCGGTGGTGCCCGAGGTGTAGATCATCGTGCCCGACGTCGCCTGGTCGCGTTGCGGCGCTTCCTCCGGGCCGAGGAAGTCGTCGGCCGCCAGCTGACCGTCGAGCGGGTCGCCGGCGAAGATCACGACCGTGTGGACCTTGGCCAGCCGGGGCCGCAGCCGAGCGAGCGTCTCGGCGTAGGCGACGTCGGCCCAGATCACCTTGGCGTCGCTGTTGTCGATGACGTAGACGCTCTCGTCGTCGGTGAGCCGGTAGTTCAGCGGCACCGAGATGAGGCCGGCCTTGCGGGCGGCGTGGGTGAACGACAGCACCTCGAGCGAGTTCTGGCCGAGCCACATCACCTTGTCGCCGCGTCGACCTCGGTGGCGAGCAGGCCGTTGGCGATGCGGTTGGTGTAGCGGTCGAGCTCGGCGAACGTGAGCTGCCGGACCGGCTGGCCCGGACGGTCGTCGATCACGGCGACCTTGTCGGGCTGCGCCTGGGCGTGCAGCGTGATCAGGTCGGCTGTGACGTCGGTCATAGCCGATGGTCTAATGCGCTCCGCAGTCGCGGTCCACTCGATCCGTCGCCGGGGCCCCGCCGCGCAGTTGCCGGCGCTGTGCTCGTGCGGTCTGTTGTCGCCAATGTCTCGCATCTCGTGGTTCGTTGGCGCCAATGAACCCCATGTGGGCAGGTCGTGCCAACGAAACAGCCTGCTGGCGAGGCCGGCGCGCTCAGCCGAGGCGGGCCTTGAGCTCGAGGGCGGGGTCGAGGTCGAAGGGGGCCGGGGTCATCACGATGATGTGCTGCGCGCCCGCCGCCACGAGATCGTCGACCCACGCCGCCTGCTCGGCCGAGCTGTCGATGGCGACGGTCCGCTCGATCTCGGCCGGGTCGCGATCCAGCTTCTCGCACCACTCGTCGAGCACCTGCATCTTGCGGGCGAAGTGGTCGGGCGGGCCGAAGGTGTTGTGGGCGTCGGCGAACTGCGCCGTGTACTTCAACGTCCGCTGCTCGCCGCCGCCACCGATCAGGATCGGCAGGTCACCGGCCGGGCCCGGCACCAGCGCATCGAGACGGGCCTTGATGCGGGGAAGGGCGTCGCGCAGGTCGCTGAGGCGGTCGCCTGCGGTGCCGAAGGTGTAGCCGTACTCGTCGTAGTCCCGTTCGAACCAGCCGGCGCCGATACCGAAGTAGGTCCGCCCACCGGAGATCTGGTCGATGGTGCGGGTCATGTCGGCGGCCATCTCGGGGTTGCGGTAGCTGTTGCACGACACGAGCAGGCCGAGCTTGGCGTTCGACGTGTCGGCGGCCATGGCGGCGAGGAGCGACCAGCCCTCGAAGTGGTTGCCGTCCGGCTCGCCGAACAGCGGGAAGAAGTGGTCCCACGTCCAGATCGAGTCGAGCCCGGCGGCGTCGGCCGCCTTCCACGCGGCCCGGAGGTCGTCGATCGAGCAGTGCTGGGGCTGGAGTTGTACGCCGACGAGAGTCATGGGCGGAGGCTACCCGCCGCTAGGAACCGGTGAGGGCTCGCCGCCGGCGACGCAGCCGGCGGCGCCAGCTCGCATTGAGTTCGGCCAGTCGGGCCTGCCCGGTCGCGTCGCCGATGAGGATGAGGCCGGCGTCGGGGTGGAGGACCGCGTCGCCGCCGGGGTTGCCGACGAGCGAACCGCCGTGGTCGATCGCCACGACGTTGCACCCGGTGCGCCGTCGCAGGTCCGACTCGGCGAGCGTGCGGCCCCGCATCTCCGGCGGTACCCGGGCCCGGAAGACGTCGAGCCCCTCGGCGATCACCAGGGTGTCGTTGCCCCGGAGGTGGTTCCAGATCGCCGCGGCCCCGGTCGACGCATACGACAGCACGCTGTCGGCGCCGGCGCGATACAGGGTCGACACGTTGCGTTCGAGGTTGGCCCGGGCGACGATGCGGATGTCGGGCCGGAGCCGGCGAACGTAGATCGCGAGGTAGATGTTGATGTCGTCGTCGTGGGTCGTGATCAACACCCCGGTGGCGCGATCGATGCCGGCCGTGGCGAGCACCTCGAGGTCGGCGGCGTCACCGATGATGTAGCGGTCGTCGCGCCGTCGGGTCGCTTCCCGTTCGACGACGCGCAGCGGCGTGCCGGCTGCGTCGAACCGGCGAGCGGCGGCCCGCCCGACGCGGCCCCCGCCGATGATGACGACCTCGCCCTCGTGGCCGGCGCCGGTGTCGAAGGCGTCGTCGTAGGCGGCGAGCTGTTCACGGGTGCCGGCGAGGATCAACACCGAGCTCGGGGTGAGGGTCGACTCGGGGACGGCGAGAGAGAACACGCCGTGGTCCCACACGCCGATCACGCCGACGCCGAAGCGTTGCCGCAACGCAGCGTCGGCCAGCGCCGTGCCGGCGAGGGTGGTGCCGGCCACCCGCGCCTCGGCGATCTGCACGCCGGCGTAGTGGCCGATCACGTGGGAGCGACCGTCGGGGGCGAGGGTGCGGTCCGCCATCGCCGAGCCCAACAGTTCGCCGAGACGGAGCACCTCGTCGGCGCCGGCGAGTTCGAGGATGTCGATCGACGCCGACTCCGATGCGGTCGCCACGACCGGCACGCTGCGCGAGATCTCCCGCGCGGTGAAGATCACGTTGGCGTTGGTCGTGTCGGGCAGGGTCGTCGCCACCAGCGCGGCCTGGTCGACGCGCGCCGCCCGGTGGGTGGCGGGGTCGTCTCGATCGCCGACCATCACCCGGTAGCCGTCGTCGTGGAGACGGAGCGCCTCCTCGAGTTCGCCGACGAGGACCACGTAGTCGAGGCCGGCCTGATCGGCTCGCCGGATCAGGTCGTCCTCGATCGGGCCGAGGCGGGTGAGCACGATGTGGCCGGCCGTGGTCTCGGGGAGCGAACGCGGCGCCCGGGTGGCGTCGCGACGGGCCATCCAGGGCACGAACACGAACTGGATGAAGGCGAACGGCAACAGGATGAGCAGGAACGCGGTGCCGGTCAGCAACACCACGACCGAGAAGACCCGGCCGAGGTCGGAGGTGAACGTGATGTCGCCGAACCCGAGGGTCGTCATCGTCACCAGGGTCCAATAGAAGCCGGTGGCCCAGCTGTGGTTCTGGCCCTCGCGGGCCATCAGCTCGTGGAAGATCACCGTGAACGCGACGACGAGCACCACGAACGTGGAGAGCAGCACGAGCACCATGCGGATGTCGCGGCGGCGCAACGGGCCGGCGAGGTAGCTCAGGACGAAGGCGAGGCTCTTCACGACCCACCATCCTCGCATGCTCGTTGGTGTCCACGGTCGACCGGGCGTGGTGATCGATTCGTCCTGCGGCCGGATGCGTCAGTCCCGATGAGGCAGTTCGGGTTGGGCAGTACGCCGCAGCGGTGATCGAGTCGGGGAGGATTGCCCGGTCGGATGAGGTTCGGCGGCACATGCGCTCGATCGTCCGCTGTCGAATACTCGGCGGATGCGGCGTTCCCTCCTCCTGGTCCTCGCTCTGCTCGCCGTCCTCACCCCGGCAACACCGGCCGCCGCGCAGGCTGAGCTGGACCACGATCGTGATCAGGAGAGGATCTACCGCCTCTATCAGGCGTACTTCGGACGTGCGCCCGACGCCGCGGGGTTCTGGTTCTGGGCCGACCGGGTGGCCGAGGGGCAGTCGCTGGCCGACATCTCCGACCACTTCGCTGAGAGCCCCGAGTTCGTCGATCTCTACGGCCCGCTCGACGATGGGGCATTCGTCGATCAGGTCTACCGGTCGGTGTTCGACCGACTTCCCGACGAGGGCGGCCGGGCCTACTGGGTCGCGCGAATGGAGGCGGGCCTGCGACGAGGTGAGGTCATGCTCGCCTTCAGCGATTCGACCGAATACCAGGTGCAGCTCGGCTTCGTCTCTCAGCCGGCGATCGAACGTCTCTATCGCGCCGTCTTCCTCCGGGACGCCGATGCCGTTGGGCTTCGCTTCTGGCTCGACCGTGCTGGCAGCGGCATGTCGCTCATCGAAATCGCCACCGCCATGGTCTCGAGCCCGGAGTTCGAGACGCGCTACGGATCCCTCGGCGATGCCTCCTTCGTCGAACAGATCTACCGGAATGTGCTCGACCGTGGACCGGATGCCGAGGGGGAGGCGTTCTGGGGTGAGCAGCTGGGGCTCGGCGTACCCCGGGGCACCGTCGTGAGCGCCTTCTCCGAGAGCGAGGAGTACCAGCGGCAGACCGGTCTGATCGACCCGGTTGCGCCGTCGATGCCGGCTCGACCCGGTACCGAGCTGCCACCGATCGCGTGGCCAGCGGTGTGGTTCCTCGTCCCGCAGCCTCCGTACCCGCTTCCGGGCAGCCCGTCGGACGGCGGGTGCGACTTCACGGCCGAAGCGGTCCACTCGGAGCCGGTCGATGCCACGACCTTCGCGCTCCACCTCACCTTCAACTATCCCCACACCCTGGCATGCCATCGGAGTCTCGGGCTGGAGGGAGGCATCGACGGCCCGGGGGCGCGTGAGTGGGAACTCGTCTCCGGCACCTACTCCACCTCGGATCGCTACGGCGTGTGGGGCGCATTGACGTTCCATGTGCCGCGGTCGCTCGTCGACGACACAACCAACGAACTCCCCGGTTCGGTCTGGGTGCGAACAGCCGACGGGCGGCTGGAGTGGAACGGGCCCTTCCTGATCGACCTCGACGGATAACGCGTCGGGGTCGCAGCCGGCCCACCGAGCTGGACGCGCGAGCGACGATCGCGACTTGGTTGCCCGAGGGGGGAGCTGCCAGGGTGAGTCGCGTCGCCGGCCGGCGACGTGGACCGAGGGGGCCTGGACCGATGGACTTCGACGAACTGATCGCCGCTCGCCGCAGCACGCGGGGCTACCTCGACAAGCCGGTGCCCAAGGAACTGATGGTCGAGATCATCGACCTCGCCCAGCGGGCGCCGTCGTCGATGAACACCCAACCGTGGAACTACCACGTGGTCACCGGCGAACCGCTCGAGCTGATCCGTGCCGGCAACACCGAACGCATGCTCGCCGGGGCAGCGGTCGACCGGGAGATCTCGATGTCGGGCCACGGCTATCAGGGCGTGCACCGCGAGCGCCAGGTCGAGATCGCCGTGCAGCTCTTCGAGGCGATGGGCATCGAGCGCCACGACAAGGAGCGCCGCCAGGACTGGGTGATGCGGGGCTTCCGCCAGTTCGACGCTCCGGTGTCGGTCGTGATCACCGTCGATCGGGAACTGGCCGACGACACGATCGCCCACTTCGACTGTGGCTCGGCCACCTACGGGCTCGTGCTCGCAGCCACGTCCCGCGGCCTCGGGTGCGTGATCAACGGCCAGGGGATCATGCAGTCGTCGGTCGTGCGCGACCATGCCAACATCCCCGACGACGAGGTGATCATGACCTGTGTGGCGATGGGCTGGCCCGACCCCGACTTCGTCGCCAACGACGTGGTGTCGCGCCGGGTCCCCAACGAGGCGGCCGCGACCTACATCGGGTTCGACTGAGCGGCAGGCGGAGCCAGGAAGCTCAGCGCGAGCTGTAGGTCCGCCACTCCTCGTCGGTCCACGGGCTCCGCAGGTGTTCGGTCACGAAGTCGACGGTCCACTGCACCATGTCGAACCACGGCAGCTCGGTGCTCATCGCCTCGGTGTAGGCGAGGCCCTCGAGGAGGAGCGCCGCGTCCTCCAGCTCGAGGTCGACGGCGCGATCCTCGCCCTCGAGCCGCTCGAGTTCCTCGCCAGGCCACGTCGATCGCAGCAGTGCTTCGAGGGTGAGGGTGCGCCCCGGCAGGGCGCCGACGCCGTTGTCGTCCATGATCCCGATGATCTGCAACAGCGTGGCGGCCGCTTCGACCGAGAGGGTGACCCGTCGGGTGAGCATGACGGGGACCGTAGAGCGGTCGGCCCGGAAACGATCGATCGGGCGGTGGACCGCGCGGTCGATCGCGCGATGCCGACTTGGAGACGGCGCATGAGGGCTGACAGTGTGGCGCCGAGCCGCCGA
>JBPEXC010000014.1:0-13915 GCA_052032035.1 Acidimicrobiales bacterium
CCTCGCAGCGGCGGTGGCCGCCCGCTCGAGTGGCGCGCCGCTCGCCGTGGCCCTCCAGGGCCTCGCTGCGGCCGGCGACGGATTCGAGGCGTCGGTCCGTGCCCTGGTCGCCGCCGAGCGCGACGGCGCACCCCTCGGGTCGACCCTGCAGGTGCTCGCCGCTGAGTCGGCCACGGCTCGGGAGGTCGCCTCCGCGGCGTCGGCCCGGACCCTCTCGGTCCGAGTGCTGCTGCCCCTGGTCTGCTGCTCGCTGCCGGCGGTGATCGTCGGCGTCGTCGTCCCGCTGCTGCTCACCTCGTCCGGCGACGCAGGCCTGCCCTGATCGACGGCGTCGTCGACATCGCCGACGTCGTCGGCCCGTCCCCTCGTCGCCCCCGGGCGACCCTCCCACACACCCAGCACGAGGAGACAGCCATGTCCCACCATCCACCACCCAGCCAGTCAGTGTCCCGCAATCCGGTGTCCCGCAATCCAGTGTCCCGCCGGGCCCCCGGTGCCCCCGGTCCGACCCGTCGCGCCGTCGCGGCCCACCACACCGAGGCGGGCCAGGCGACGGCGGAGTACGCCCTCGTGATCGTCGGCGCCGCCACGATCGCTGCCCTGCTGATCGCCTGGGCGGCCGGCACCGGGGCGATCGATCGGTTGCTCGACGCCGTGCTCGACGCGGTGATCGGCCGCATCGGGTGAAGGTCGTCGCCGCCGGGGGCGAACGGGGGCAGGCGACGGTCGAGCTGGCGTTGGTCGTGCCGGTGGTCGTCGTGCTGGCCCTGGTCGTGGCCCAGGCCGCGGTCCTCGCCCGCACCCGGGTCCTCGTCGCTCACGCCGCGCGCGAGGCGGCTCGTGCGGCGGCGGTCGACCCGGCGGGTGGATCGGCTCGGGCTGCGGCCATGGGCGCAGCCGACCTCGAGTCGGGCCGGTTGGGGCTGGCGTTGGCCGGGGGCCGTGCGGAGGGCGACACCCTGCGGGTGACGGTCACCTACCGGGCGCCGACGTCGGTGCCGATCGTGGGCGCCCTCGTCGGCGACGTCACGATCACCGAGCAGGTGGCCGTCCGGGTGGAGTGATCGAGCGAGCGGCGACCGTGCGCCCGAACCCAACGGCCCGACCGGCGTCACGCCGGTCGGGCCGTCTGCATTGGGTTGGGGGACTGCGGCGGGACCGGACGGGGTCCGCGGCCGGGCGTCAGTGCACCGTGACGGTGCCGGCGGTGCCGTCGACGGTCACGGTGGCGCCGTCGGGGATGCGGTCGGTGGCGTCGGCCACGCTGACCACGCACGGGATCCCGAGCTCCCGGCTCACGATCATGGCGTGCGAGCCCATCGCCCCGACGTTCACCACGACGGCGGCGGCCGGGACGAACAGCGGCACCCACGACGGGTCGGTCTGCGGGGCGATCAGGATGTCGCCCGGCTCGAGCCCGACCGGGTCGGCGGCGTCGATGATCACGCGCGCCCTGCCGGTCGCCGTGCCGCCCGATCCTGCGGCACCGGTGAGCACGGCCCCGGACTGGGCCTTCTCGACGGCCTTCGCCGTGCGCACGGTCATCTCGTCGAGCGACGGCACGCGCTTGTTCACGATGAACACCGGCTCCCGCTCGAACAGGGTGCGGTAGGTGGTCCAGCGCTCCTGGATCGTGTCCTGGAGGGTCTCGGGGTGATGGCGGAGCTGGTCGAGCTCCTCGTCGGTGACCATGAAGACCTGCTCCACGTCGTCGATGACCCCCCGCTCGACGAGGCGTCGCCCGAACTCGCGGATCGCCACCCCGACCTCGTTGATCACCCCGACCACGTTGGTCTTGGCCCGCTCCCGGCCGGCGAGGAACACCTGCGACGACTGCAGCGCCGCCTCGAACGTGCCGGCGGTCTCGGCGTCACCGGCGATCTTGGACCGGATGTCGGCGGCCAGACGGTCGCGTTCGGCGACCGACACGGCGTTGCGGGCCTCGGGGGAGTTGGCCTCGTCGGACTTGCGCATCAGGTCGATGGCGGCGAGTGCCGCACGGGGCCGCACCTCCCACGACGCGGCGCGTGGGTCGTACTCGTTCTGGCCGCGCGAGCCGTAGTCGAACAGGAACTGCTCGAAGCGGGCGAGGAAGTCGGCGGCGGCCGGATCGCCGGAGGCGCGGAGCCGGTCGAGGACCTCGTCGGGCCCGGCCTCGAAGGCCTCGGCGACCGCTGCGTGTTCGTTGGCCAGTCGTCCCAGGGCCCACATGGCGTGGGACGGGGCCGCCGAGTCGACCTCGATGCCGGCGAGCAGTCGCACGGCCATCGTGGCGTCGCCCAGGGCCTCGCAGATGGCGCCCAGGGCGCCCGGGCCGAGCGACGACAACGACGACACCCGCATCGCGTTCTCGAAGGTCTGCTGGATGTAGGGCACCATCGCCCGGGCCCGGGCGATCAGGGCGCCGTCGGTGAGCGACGACAGGTCGGGACGCTGCTCCCGCAGGCTGCGGACGAGCTCCTTGTCGGCGACGAGCTCGGGCAGCTCGGTCGTCGACATCGCCCAGCCCATCGACTCGCCCAACTTCGCCTCGTTGGCCTCGGAGGTGTGCCATGCCTCCTCCTCGTAGGGAGGGACGTCGTCGCGGTCGTCGAAGAACGCGGCGTCGATCAGCTCCGGGGTGGCGCCGGGCATGCGGGCGCCGAGCACGCGGGTCATCGTCAGCGGGTTGTAGGGGTAGCCGCCGAACACCTTGAACAGGTCGGGAAGCGCCGGATCCTCGAACTCGTCGTAGTTCAGGGCCCCGATGTCGATGTAGGCGTCGCGCAGGCCCGTGCACATCCCCTTGCGCATCACCAGGCTCTGGCCCAGGACGCTGAAGGGCTCGGGGAACACGTCGGCGGCGTTGCCGCGGGTCCAGGCCGGGAAGCGTTCACCGAGAGTGGAATCGCCGATCCAGGTCGTCGTGCTGTCGGTCACGGTCGTCCTCCTGCGTGGCAGGTCGAGACCCGCCTAACTTGAAACTGTAGTCAGTCTCTAGTCTGACACGAGACGAACGTCACAGCCAACCCCGCAGGATCATTCAGGTCGTCTTGGGCTTGTACTGGTAGCTGCGCTGGGTGCGGCCGCCGGCGACGAGGAGGTGCTGCCCGGTGACCCACGACGCCGCCGGCGACGCCAGGTAGAGCACGGCGGCGGCGATGTCGTCCGGGGTGCCGAGTCGGCCGAGGGGGATCGTGCGGGTGAGCGCGTCGAGCTCGTCCTCGATCCCGAGCACCTCGAGATAGGCCTCGGTCGCCACCGGCCCGGGCGACACGGCGTTCACCCGGATGCCGCGCTCGGCCAGCTCGAGGGCGAGGGTCTGGGTGAGGTTGATCAACCCGGCCTTGGCCGCCGCATAGGGGCCGGTGTAGGGGCTGCCCCGGGTGCCCGCACCCGAGGTGATGTTGACGATCACGCCGCTGTCGCCGAAGTGGTCGACGGCGGCACGAGCCCCTTGGAACGCCGTGGTCAGGTTGAGTTCGAGCTGGGAGCGGAAGACGTCGTCGGAGGTGTCGACGAGGAGGTGGGCGTCCTTCTCGTCGGAGCCGCCGACGTTGTTGACCCAGATGTCGAGTCGTCCGAACGCGTCGACGGCGCGCTCGGCGACGGTGTCGGAGAAGTCGCGGATGTCGCCGTCGACCACGAGCGCCCGTCGTCCCCGCGCCTCGACCTCGGCGGCGGTGTGTCGCAGGTCGTCGACCCGGCGGGCGTTGAGGACCACGTCGGCGCCGGCGTCGGCGAGGGCCAGCGCGATGCCGCGCCCGATGCCCTGGCCGGACCCCGTCACGACGGCCACCTGGTCGTCGAGTCGGAGCTGATCGAGGATGCTCATGGCCGCCAGCCTCGTGTCGGCTGGAACCAGTGTCAAGAAAGCGACAGGTCGCCGCAGACCTCAGAAGGGCTCGTCGATGCCGAGCGTCTGCTGCAACAGGGCGAGCGCGGCGGCCTTGTCGAGCGGCTCGTTGCCGTTGCCGCACTTCGGTGACTGGACGCAGCTCGGGCAGCCGGAGCGGCAGCCGCATCGTTCGATCACGTCCATCGTGGCCGCGAGGTGGCGGTCGGCAGCGTGGAAGGCGAGCTCGGCGATCCCGGCACCCCCGGGATAGCCGTCGTAGACGAAGATCGACGGCTTGCCGGACTGCGGGTGGGCGGCGATCGAGACGCCGCCGACGTCCCAGCGATCGCAGATCGCGAACAGCGGCAGGATGCCGATCGCCCCGTGCTCGGCGGCGTGGAGAGCGCCGGGGAGTCGCTCGGGGTCGATGCCGTAGCGCCGGGGGGCGTCCGGGTCCCACTCGTACCAGACGCCGGTGGTCTGCAGCGTCTGGGGTGGGAGGTCGAGATCGTGGCGCCCGACGGGGGAGCGGCGACCGACCTCGAACTCGCGGTAGCCCGTGACGGCGGTGGTGACCTCCACCCGACCGCGGTGCAGCGTGGCGGCCCCGACGGTGCGGGTCTCGTCGCTGCGCAGGACCTGCAGGTCGATGGCGGTGCGGGCCTGGGTCCAGCGGCCGTCGTCGGCCGGCTCGACGAGGGCTTCGCGGTGATGGAGGTCGAGGGCGGTGACGCGCCACGGCGTGCCGCGATGGAGGTAGATGGCACCGGGGTGGACCAGGGCTGCCGCCCGGTCGGCTTCCACCGTGCCGATCTCGCGGCGACCGTCGCCGTCGTCGGCGACGACCCGGACCACCCCGCTCGACGCCGACCGCAGGCCGATGCGATGGAAGGGCATCCCCCGCCCGCCCCAGACCGCCCGTGGGAGGCGTCGTCGGTCGGGGCGGATGCGCAGTTCGTCGTCGAGGACGAGGCGGCGCACCCCGTCGTCGAGTTCGGGCCAGAAGCGCTCGTCGGCGGGGAACAGCGGTTGCTCGAAGGCGGCGCAGCCGAGGTGGGGGTCGCCGATCTGGGGGTTGGCGAGGTTGACCACCGCCGGTTCCGGCGGTCGGGAGAAGAGGTCGTCGGGGTGGTGGACGAACCACTGGTCGAGCTGGTCCTCGCCGGCGATCAGCACCGCCATCGACGACTGCCCGGCCCGGCCGGCCCGCCCGACCTGCTGCCAGAACGACGCGATCGTGCCGGGGAACCCGACGAGCACGGTGGCGTCGAGCCCGCCGATGTCGACGCCCAGCTCGAGGGCGCTCGTGGTGACGACCGCCCGCACGGCACCGGTGGCCAGCTCCTCCTCGATCTCGCGGCGCTCGGCCGCCAGGTAGCCCGATCGGTAGGGCCGCACGGTGTCGGCGAGCTCGGGCGGCAGGGCACGGGCGACCCCGGCGGCGACGCGTTCGGTGAGCGACCTCGACCCGCAGAACGTGATCACCCGGCGCCCCGACTGCACGAGCTCGGTGACGATCCGGATCGCCTCGGTCGTCGGCGACTGTCGCCGGCCCGCCTCGGCGTCGACGTCGGCGGGCTGGACGAGCGACACCGTGCGCGCACCCGTCGGGGCGCCGTTGTCGTCGACGGCCGTCACCGGCTTGCCGCAGAGCTCGGCGGCGAGGTCGGCCGGGCTCCCGATCGTGGCGGAGGTGAAACAGAAGGTCGGGTCGGAGCCGTGGAGGGCGCAGAGACGACGGAGACGGCGCAGGAGGTGACCGACGTGGGTGCCGAACACGCCGCGCAGCACGTGGAGCTCGTCGATGACGACGTAGTCGAGGCGTTTGAGGAACGTGGCCCACTTCTGATGGTGGGGGAGGATGCCGTGGTGGAGCATCTCGGGGTTGGTGAGCACGGTCGTGGCCCGCTCCCGGATCCAGGAGCGATCGGCACGCGGGGTGTCGCCGTCGTAGGTGGCGGCCACCAGCTGATCGATGCCGAGCGCGCCGAAGCTGCGGAGCTGGTCGTGGGCCAGGGCCTTGGTGGGGTAGAGGACCAGCGCGGTGCCGGGTCGGATCCCGGCCACGGTCGCCTCGGCGATCGGCAGCTGGTAGCAGAGCGACTTGCCCGACGCCGTGCCGGTGGCGATCACCGTCGACCGGCCCGCCCGGAGATGGTCGATCGCCTCGGCCTGGTGGGACCAGAGCTGCCCGTCGGGCACGACGCGTGCCAGCGCCGTCGCGGCCTCGGGGGCCAGGGGGTGGGCGAGCGTGCCGAAGCGAGCCGGACGGGCGGGGAAGGTCTCGGCGTGGATCACCCGCGCGCCGAGGTCCGGCGGTGGGGCGGCGTCGACGAGGTCGACGTCGAGGTGTCCGAGACTCACGGCTCCCAGGCTAAACGCCACCACTGACGGCGGTCGTTCGGGCCTGGTCGAGGACGGAGCGCGTCGATCGAGGCCGTCGGCATGGGACGATGTGCCGCCCGACGAGGCGAAGCGGGCCGCGGTCGGCCACACTCGTCGGGATGGCGCGCCCGACCACCGATCTCGCTCCGCCGGCCCCGGGGGTCGACGCCGCGGAGTCGTTCGTGGCCGAGCACCTCGCCCATCTGTGCTGCGACGACGTCGCCGCCTCGGAGAACTGGCGGGGAGGCCAACGGGCGGCCGACGCCGCCCTCGCGTCCTACGACGTCGCCGGCTACGCCGGACGGCGCAACGAGGTCTACCCGGTGCCCAAGCGGGGTGCGTCGGGGCTCTCGCCCTACATCCGCCACGGTCTGCTCAGCCTCGACGAGGTGTGGAACCACGTCGGCGGCGGGCCGGGGCGCGACGTCGACAAGTTCCGGGACGAACTGCTGTGGCAGGAGTACGCCCGTCACTGGTACGCCCGGCTCGGCGCCCGCACCCGCTCCGGGGTGCGGCATCGTCCACCCGCCCATCGTCCGGCCCCCGAGCGGGCCGAGGACGGCTGGGACACCTCGATGGCGTGCTTCGAGCTCACGGTGGAGGAGCTGCTCGACGACGGCTGGCTCGTCAACCAGAGCCGCATGTGGCTGGCCAGCCACTGGACCGTCCGACAGGGGCACCCGTGGCAGGACGGCGAGGACGTGTTCTTCCGGCACCTGCTCGACGGGTCGCGGGCCGCCAATCGCCTCGGCTGGCAGTGGACGACGGGCGCCGGCTCGTCGAAGGCCTACGGGTTCAGCCGCTGGCAGGTCGAGAAGCGGGCGCCCGGGCTGTGCGCGTCGTGCGACCTCGTGCACGACTGCCCGATCGAGAGCTGGCCGGGCGATCCCGAGCTCGTGCGGGTCGAGGCCCCGGGGGAGCTCCGCAGCGACGCGGTGGGCGACACGATCGCCGGGCCTGGTGACGTCGAGCGCGACGGCGAGCCCGACGTGGTGTGGCTCACCGCCGAATCGCTCGGCGACCACGACCCCGCCCTCGTCGCCCACCCGGAGCTCCCGGCGGTGTTCGTGTTCGACGAGCCCCTGCTGGCCCAGCTCCGGCTGTCGTCGAAGCGGCTGGTGTTCCTGGTCGAGACCCTCGCCGAGCTGGCCGAGGGGCGCAGTCTCGAGCTGTTCCTCGGCGACCCGATCGACGTGCTCGCCGGCCGTCGCCCGGCGGTCACCTTCGCCCCCGTCCCCGGGTTCCGCACCCGGGCCGCCGCGATCGGGCCGGCCGAGCTGCACCCCTATCGCTGGCTGGTGCGTCCCCAGCCCGGCAACCTGGCGTCGTTCTCGGCCTGGCGTCGTTCGGTGAAGATCTGAACGATCTCTGACGGCCGTGCGACGGCGGGCCGCGGATGGTCCAACCGCGTCTGTTCCCGCCGACGGAGGGTGCACTATTCTCCACCCTCGGTGAGCGCGTCCGGATCCATCGAACAGCCCGTCGACGGGGCGAGCATCGAAGCCGGCGACGGCGTGGTCCGGATCGACATCCCGTCGTCGGTCGAGTTCGTCACGGTGGTCCGCATGATCGTCGCCGCGGCCGCCAACGCCGCCGGGGTCCTCACGCCCGACCGACTCGACGACCTCCGCTGGGTCACCTCCGAGGCCGTCACCAACGCGATCCAGGCCAACCTCGATCGGGCCGAACGGTTCGACACCGAGCCGGGCCGGGTGCGGGCGGCGTGTGAGATCGGGCCGGCCGGTGTCCGCCTGGTGGTGAGCGATCAGGGGTCCGGACTGGCCGACCTGCCCGACCTGCCCGACATCACCAAGCCCGAACGCATGCTGATCGAGGGCGGGTTCGGCGTGCCCCTGATGCGGCACCTCACCCGTGGCTCGATCGCCTTCGACTCGAGCGAGGCGGGCACCACCGTCACCCTCGACATCGTCGAGTGACGTTGTCGGCGAGGCGACGGTTCTACACTCCCGGCTCGTAGGCCGATCGAGGATTGTCGCCCCATGAGTTCCGAACCAGCGCTGTCCGTCCGCCGTGAGGCGTGGAGCGGTGGCGACACCCGTCTCGCTCGGGTGGTGGCCCGGCCGATGGTCCGGTTCCTCGCCCAGGAGGCTGCGTCGGGCGTGTTGTTGGTGCTCGCCACCGCGGCGGCCCTGATCCTGGCCAACTCGCCCTGGGCCGACGGCTTCCACCAGTTCTGGGAGACCGAGGTCGAGTTCGCGATCGGCACCTGGCAACCGTTCACCCATCACGGACACGGGCTGTCGCTCGAGCTCTGGGTCAACGACGGGTTGATGGTGCTGTTCTTCTTCGTCGTCGGCCTGGAGATCAAGACCGAACTCGTCGTCGGCGACCTGGCCGACCCCCGCCAGGCGGCGCTGCCGGCGATCGCCGCGGTGGGCGGCATGGCGGTGCCCGCACTCCTCTACGTGGTCCTCAACGCCGCCGGCGACGGTGTGCTCGGCGGTTGGGGGGTGCCGATGGCCACCGACATCGCCTTCGCCGTCGGGGTGCTCGCCCTGTTGGGCAACCGGGTGCCGCAGCGGCTCAAGCTCTTCGTGCTCACCCTGGCGATCGTCGACGACATCGGGGCGATCGCCGTCATCGCGCTCTTCTACACCGAGGAGATGTCGATCCCGTGGCTCGTCGCCGCCGTCGTCGGCCTCGGCGTGGTGTCGATGATGAAGCGACTGCGGATCTGGTACATCCCGGTCTACGTCCTGGTCGGCGTCTTCGTCTGGTACGCCACCTTCCGTTCCGGCATCCACGCCACGATCGCCGGCGTGGCCCTCGGGCTGATCGCTCCGGCCCGCCCGCTCCTCGGGCCGCGCATGTTCGAGTCGATCGAGGACGTGCTCGCCGGTGAGAACGTCACCCAGGGCTCGGTGCTCGACGCCAACTGGAAGATGAAGGAGTCGATCGCGATCACCAACCGCCTGCTGTCGATCCTCACCCCGTGGACCAGCTTCCTCATCATCCCGATCTTCGCCCTGGCCAACGCCGGGGTCGGCCTGTCGGGCGAGGCGATCAGCACGGCCTTCTCGAGCCCGGTGACGTGGGGCATCGTCGCCGGCCTGGTGATCGGCAAGCCGCTGGGGGTCAGCCTGTTCACGCTCGGCGCCGTGCGGCTGGGGATCTCGCCCCTGCCGGCCGGCGTGTCGACCCGCCACATCCTCGGCGTGGGCACGGTGGCCGGCATCGGGTTCACTGTCGCCCTCTTCATCAGCGGGCTGGCCTTCGAGGAGGCGGAGGTCGTCGACTCGGCGATCATCGGCATCCTCCTCGCGTCGCTCCTGGCCACGGCGTTGGGGGCCTCGATCCTCGTCACCGGCGCTCGCTCGCCCGAGCCGGAGCCGATCGAGGCGCACTAGCCCGGAGCGACCCGGGTGATCGAGGCGGAGCCGACCCGGGTGATCGAGGCGGAGCCGCTCGGGAGCCGGTCCATGCTCGCAAACCGCCGATCTGGTTCCTAGATTGCGTTTGTGGCACAACCTCTCGTCATCGTCGAGTCCCCGGCCAAGGCCGGCAAACTCTCGGAGTACCTGGGCGGCGACTACGTGGTCGAGTCGTCGATCGGCCACATCCGTGATCTCCCGCGCAATGCCGCCGACGTGCCGGAGGCCTACAAGGGCGAGAAGTGGGCCCGCCTCGGGATCGACACCGACAACGACTTCAAGCCGCTCTACGTCGTCAGCCCCGACAAGAAGGACCACGTCCGCAAGCTGAAGTCGCTGATGAAGGACGCGAGCGAGCTCGTGCTCGCAACCGATAAGGACCGCGAGGGAGAGGCCATTGCGTGGCACCTGCTCGAGGTGCTCAACCCGAAGGTCCCGGTGAAGCGCATCATCTTCACCGAGATCACCCCCGAGGCCATCCAGCGGGCGATCGCCAACCCCACCGAGCTCGATCGCAAGGTCGTCGACGCCCAGGAGGCTCGCCGCCTCCTCGACCGGCTCTACGGCTACGAGGTCTCACCCGTCCTGTGGAAGAAGGTCATGCGTGGCCTCTCGGCCGGCCGGGTGCAGTCGGTGGCCACCCGGATCGTGGTGGAGCGCGAGCGCGAGCGCATGGCGTTCCGTTCGGCCAACTACTGGGACCTCAAGGGCACCTTCGACGCCCCGGCCGCCGAGAAGCCGTTCACCGCGATGCTGGTCGAGGTCGACGACAACAAGGTCGCCACCGGCCGCGACTTCGGCCAGGACGGCACGTTGGCCAAGGCCGACGTCGTCCACCTCGACGAGGCCGGTGCCCGCGTCCTCGCCTCGGCCCTCGAGGACCGGCCGGCCACGGTGAAGAGCCGCGAGGCCAAGCCGTACCGCCGGCGCCCGGCTGCCCCGTTCATCACCTCGACCTACCAGCAGGAGGCCAGCCGCAAGCTGCGCCTGAGTTCGGCCCAGGCGATGCGGGTGGCCCAGGGCCTCTACGAGCGTGGCTTCATCACCTACATGCGAACCGACTCGACGACGCTGTCGGACACGGCGATCACTGCCGCTCGCAACCAGATCACCGAGCGCTACGGCAACGACTTCCTGCCCGAGGCCCCCCGCACCTACAAGAGCCGCGACAAGGGGGCCCAGGAGGCCCACGAGGCGATCCGTCCCGCCGGCGACCGGTTCCGTACCCCCGAGGAGGTGCAGGGCGAGCTCAGCCGCCAGGACTTCGCGGTCTACGAGCTGATCTGGCAGCGCACGGTCGCCTCGCAGATGACCGACGCCACCGGTGAGACCGTCACGCTGCGCCTCGGCGTCACCTCGGCCCCGATCGAGGGCAGCGAGCGTCGAGCCACGTTCTCCACCTCCGGCACCGTCATCAAGCACCAGGGCTTCCTCAAGGTCTACCGGGAGTCGCGCGACGAGGACGACGAGGAGGAGACCGCCGAGCAGCTCTTGCCGCCGTTGTCCGAGGGCGACAACGCCCAGGTCGTCGGCGTCGAGGCCGCCGGTCACGACACCCAGCCGCCCGCCCGCTACACCGAGGCGTCGCTGGTGAAGAAGCTCGAGGAGCTCCGCGTCGGTCGTCCGTCGACCTATGCCTCGATCATGGGCACGATCCAGGCCCGCGAATACGTGTGGAAGAAGGGCTCGGCCCTGGTGCCGAGCTTCAAGGCGTTCGCGGTGGTGACCCTGCTCGAGCAGCACTTCCCCGACCTGGTCGACTACGCCTTCACCGCCCGCATGGAGGACGATCTCGACTTCATCGCCGGCGGCGACAAGGAAGCGATCCCCTACCTCAGCGACTTCTACTTCGGGCTCGCCGATCGGCCGGGGCTCAAGCAGCTGGTCGAGGACCGGCTGGGCGAGATCGATGCTCGTGCCGTCAACTCGATCCCGATCGGGGCCGACCCCGACGGCGTGGCCGTCGTCGCTCGCGTCGGCCGCTACGGCCCCTACCTCGAGCGCGGCGAGGATCGGGCGTCGATCCCCGACGACCTGGCTCCCGACGAGCTCACCCCGATCAAGGCCGTCGAGCTGCTGGAGGCGCCGAAGGGCGATCGCGAGCTCGGCACCCACCCCGAGACCGGCCTCGTCGTCGAACTCAAGGCCGGCCGGTTCGGCCCGTACGTGCAGATGGGCGAACACAACGACGAGACCGGCGAGAAGCCGCGTACGTCGTCGCTGTTCAAGGACATGGAGCCCGAGGCGCTCACCCTCGACGACGCCGTCAAGCTCCTCGAGCTGCCCCGGGTGATCGGCAACGACCCGAGCGACGGTGGCGTGATCACCGCCTACAACGGTCGCTTCGGTCCCTACATCGAGAAGATCACGACCGCCGAGGACGGCTCGGCCAAGAAGGACAGCCGCAGCCTCGAGGAGGAGCAGGAGCTCCTGACGATCGACCTGGCCAAGGCCCTCGAGGTGTTGGCCCAGCCGAAGCGCCGCCGTGGCCAGAAGCCGGCCGCGCCGCTCAAGATCGTGGGCGTCGACCCCGCCACCGAGTCCGAGGTGCAGCTCAAGGACGGCCGCTTCGGCCCGTACGTGACCGACGGCGAGGTGAACGCCTCGCTCCGCAAGGGCGACGACCCCGAGACGATCACGATCGAGCGGGCCAGCGAGCTGCTCGCCGACCGCCGAGCCAAGGTCGGGGCCAAGAAGGCGACGAAGAAAAAGAAGAAGGCCGCCAAGAAGAAGAATGCCGCCAAGAAGAAGGCCGCGAAGAAGGCGACCAAGAAGAAGGCGGCGAAGAAGAAGAGCACCGCCAAGAAGGCCGCCACGAAGAAGGCGGCCCCGAAGGCGTCGTCGGAAACCGACGCCTTCTGAGCGGCGCGGGCGCCGTGGCTGCCTACATCGCGTTCGAAGGGGGCGAGGGCTCGGGCAAGAGCACCCAGGCCCGCCTGCTCGCCGAGCGGTTCGACGCCGTGCTCACCCGTGAGCCCGGCGGCACCGCGCTCGGTGCCGAGCTGCGCCAGCTCCTCCTCGGCGTGGGCGAGGCGCCGGTCTGCGCCCGGGCCGAGACCCTGCTGATGGCCGCCGACCGGGCCCAACATCTCGCCGAGGTCGTCGAACCCGCCCTCGCCGCCGGCCGTCACGTGGTGAGCGACCGTTCGGTGTTCTCGTCGCTCGCCTACCAGGGCGGTGGTCGAGAGCTCGGCGTCGAGGCCGTGCGCGCGGTCAACGACTGGGCGCTCGACGGACGCTGGCCCGACGCCGTCGTCCTGCTCGACGCCGGACCGGCCACGGCCCGGACCCGACTGCAGCGGTCTCTCGACCGGCTCGAACTCGAGAGCGAGGAGTTCCACGCGCGGGTGCGGGCCACCTATCTCGACCTCGCCGCCGCCGACCCCGAGCGGTGGGTGGTCGTGCCGGCCGAGGGCGACATCGACGCCATCGCGGCGCGGATCGCCGACGAGCTCGACGGGAGGATGGCGTGAGCCTGATCGACACCAGCGGCGGCGCGGACGTGTTCGACGGTGTCGTCGGCCAGGAGCGTGCCGTGCAGCGGCTGCGGGCGGCGGCCGAGCAGCCCGTGCACGCCTACCTGTTCCTCGGGCCGCGTGGCACGGGTGCTCGCCAGGCCGCCTTCGGCTTCGCCGCCCTGCTGTTGTCGGCCGACGCCGCAGCCGCCGGCGACGCCGCAGCGGTCGAGCGCCATCGACGCCTCGCCACCGCCGGCACCCACGCCGACCTCGTCCTCATCGCCCCCCAGGGCACCCAGTTCCGCGACGAGGAGGCCAAGGCGGTCATCCGGTCGGCCGCGACCTCCCCGGCCGAGGGCTCCCGCAAGGTGATCGTCATCGAGGAGGCCCACACGTTCAACCCGACCTCGATCGGCACCCTGCTCAAGGTGATCGAGGAACCCTCGGCCTCCACCCACTTCGTGCTCCTGGCCGAGGAGGTGCCGCCGGAGATGATCACGATCGAGTCGCGCTGCGTGACCGTCGAGTTCGGGCCGGTGCCGGTGTCGCTGATCGAGACCACCCTCTTCACCGAGGGGGTCGACCCTCGCCGGGCGAAGATGGCGGCGGCCGCGTCGGCCGGCGACATCGATCGGGCCCGCCTCCTCGCCAACGACCCTGCGCTCAGCCAGCGAGCCGAGCTCTGGGCATCGGTGCCCGGCCGTCTCGACGGCAGCGGGTCGGCCGTCGTCGGGGTCGTCGACGAGGTGCGGGCGGCGATGGACGCCGCCCAGGAGCCCCTGACCGAGCGCCACGAACAGGAGCTCGCCGAGCTCGACGAGCGGGTGAAGCTGACCGGCGAACGAGGCTCGGGCCGTGCCGAT
>JBPEXC010000140.1:0-2549 GCA_052032035.1 Acidimicrobiales bacterium
GACCCAGCTCCCGAAGGAGAGGGCGCTGACCTGCAGCCCGGTGTTGCCGAGGCGGCGGTAGGGCATCTTGTCGTTGACGGCGGGTGCGTTCATGCCCCCGGTCTACCCCACCCGCCGGACCTTCGAACGGTCGCGGCCAGACTGCGCCGAGTCACAGCGAAGCCGTGTTACAGCGCGACGGTCATGCCGCCGTCGACGATCAGCTTCTGGCCGTTGACGTAGGCCGCCTCGTCCGAGGCGAGGTAGACCGCGGCGGTGCCGATCTCGCGCGGCTCGCCCCAACGTCCGACGGGCGTGCGGGTGCGCACCATCGAGTCGAACGCCGGATCCTCGACGAGCGCGGTGTTGAGTTCGGTGGCCACGTAGCCGGGGCCGATGGCGTTGACGGTGATGCCGTGGGGGCCCAGCTCGAC
Source organism: Acidimicrobiales bacterium (assembly GCA_052032035.1). Classification (GTDB taxonomy): domain Bacteria; phylum Actinomycetota; class Acidimicrobiia; order Acidimicrobiales; family SZUA-35; genus JAWSVN01. The sequence goes on from JBPEXC010000140.1 coordinate 414, forward strand.
GGCGAGGGCCTTGGTCATCGCCTCGATCCCGCCCTTCGACGCCACGTAGGCGGGGATCGTCGGACGGGCGACGGTGCCCATGATCGAGCCGGTGTTGATGATGCGACCGGTGCCGGCGGCCTTCATGTGGCGGGCCGCGGCCCGCGACAGGGCGAACGGGGCGTCGAGGTTGACCCGGACCACCTGCTCCCAGTCGGCGTCGGTGAACTCCTCGAGCGGGGCCCGCACGGTGATGCCGGCGTTGTTGACCAGGATGTCGAGCCGACCCGCGGCGTCGACGATGCGCTCGATGCCGGCGGCGGCCGCCTCGAGGTCGCCCACGTCGCCGGCTCGCCCGTCGGCCGACAGACCTCGATCGAGGAGCTCGCGGGTCCGGGCCTGCACGTCGTCGTCGTTGCGCCCGTTGATGATCACGTGGGCGCCCTGCTCGGCCATCGCCTCTGCGATCGCCCAGCCCAGGCCTCGGGTCGATCCGGTGATGAGCGCAACCTTGCCGTCGAGTCGGAACATGGCAGCGATTCTCGTCGACGAGGCCGTCGTTTGGCGAGGGCCGCGATCGGCAACGACGACGGGGTACCCGTCATCCGCCATCCAGAAGGAGCTCGCCATGAAGGCCCTCGTCGCCCTCGAACAGTCCGAACAAGCCGACCGGGTGGTGTCCTTCGCCGCCGACCTCCTCGATGCCGACGACCAGGTGTTGGTCGTCAACGTGATCGGCGCCCACGCCCCCGAGTGGACCGCCGGCGCCGACCTGGCCGCCTACGGGGCCATCCATCCCGGTTGGGCGGTCGCCCGTCCCGTCTCGGTCGGCGCCGAGGTGGTCGACACCACCGAGCGCGACCAGAGTGCCGCCCTCACCGGCCACGCCGCCGCCGAGCTCGGCAACGCCTCGGCGGTGACCGAGGTGGGCGACCCGGTCGAGGAGATCGTCGACCTGGCCACCGAGCACGGCGTCGACCTCGTGATCGTCGGCACCGAGGACCCGGGCCTGATGGAACGGATCCTCACCGGCGGCTCGGTCAGCCGGGACATCGTCAACAAGGCCCCCTGCTCGGTGCTCGTCGTCCGCTGACGGAGCGGCCACATCACCGACCGGCCACGCCATCGACCAGACTGGGTCGATGGTCGGTCTCGGTGCCATCTTCCCGCCCCAGCTGCCTCCCGAGCAGCTCCTGCCCACGGCCCGCGCCGCCGAGGCCGCCGGTCTCGAGCAGGTGTGGCTGTGGGAGGACTGCTTCTTCGAGAGCGGTCTGGGCGCTGCGGCCGCGGCGCTCGGCGCAACCGAACGCCTCGTCGTCGGCGTGGGCGTCATGCCGGCCCCGCTCCGCAACGTCGCCCTGGCCGCGATGGAGGTCGCCACCCTCGAGCGGGTCTTTCCGGGCCGCTTCGTCGCCGGCTTCGGCCACGGCGTGCAGGACTGGATGGGCCAGGCCGGCGCTCGGGTCGCCTCGCCCCTCACCCTCCTGCGTGAGTACACCGTGGCGCTGCGGGCCCTCCTGTCGGGCGAGACCGTCACCGTCGACGGCCGCTACGTGCAGCTCGACGGCGTGCGCCTCGAGTGGCCGCCCGCCGAGGCGCCACCCCTCCACCTCGCCGGCGAGGGCGTGCGGACCCTGGCGTTGGTCGGGGAGCTCGGCGACGGTCTCGTCCTCCCCGGCGGCTATCCCCCGGAACGCATGGCGGCCGCCCGCGACGCCGCGCTCGCGGCCCGAACCGCGGCCGGCATCGATCGCCCCCTGACCGTCACGGTGTTCCTCCCGGTGACCGTGGGCCCCGGCGCCGAACGACACCCCGGGCGGGGCATGGTCTCGGGCACGCCCGCCGAGGTGGCCGCAGGCCTCACGCCGTGGGTCGAGGCCGGCGCCGACCACCTGCTGCTGCTCGACGTCAGCGACGACCCCGACCCGGTCGCCTTCGCCGACCTGCTCGGCCGCGAGCTGGCGCCGCGCCTGTCGGCGCTGTGGCCGCCGACCCCTGTGGGAGACTGACGGCCATGGCCCTGCGCTGGTACACCACGGTGATCGACGCCCACGACGTCACCGCCCTCGCTCGGTGGTGGGCCGAGGTGTTGGGGTGGATGGTGGTCCACGAGGGAGCGGGCGAGGCGACGATCGCCCCGACGTGGGCGCCCGAGGC
>JBPEXC010000141.1:0-1954 GCA_052032035.1 Acidimicrobiales bacterium
CTCGCTCGGCTCGGCGCCTTCGGCGTGTGTTGGGCCTGGATCGAGTTGGCCGGCGTCGCCCGTTCGTTCTGGGCGTGGATCACACTGCGAGCCCACGACGAGGAGTACCACTACGAACTGATGCGTTGGTGGGCCGGCCTCCTCATGTCGGCGCTCGGCGCGACGACCGGCATCCGGCCACGACTCGAGCAACCGGAAACCCTGGCGGGCGGCAATGCGATCGTCGTGGCCCGCCACGCCAGCCTCGCCGATTCACTGCTGTCGGCGTGGGCGATCCGGTGCGAGGCCGACCTCCGCCCCCGGTACGTCCTGAAGAAGGAACTCCTCGGCGACCCGTGTCTCGACATCGTCGGCCTGCGAGTCCCGAACTACTTCCTCGACCGGCAGGCGGCCGACAGCGACGCCGAACTCGACGCGCTGCGTGATCTCGCCGCCGGTGTCGGCGACGGCATCGTGGGGGTGATCTTCGCCGAGGGGACCCGGGCGAACGACGCGAAGCGGGCGAGGGCGATCGACAAGATCGCCGAACGCGACCCCGACCGCGCCGAGCGGATGCGTGGCCTGCGGCGGTTGCTCCCGCCGCGACCGGCCGGCACGCGAGCCATGGTCGAGGCGGCACCCGACGCCGACGTGGTGCTCGTGTGGCACACGGGGTTCGACGGGCTCGACACGTTCGGCGGGATCATCGACCAGCTGGCCGAGCCGCTCCCGCCCGTCCGGTTCGTGCCGAGGCGGGTCGATCGCGCCGACGTCCCTGCCGGCGACGACTTCGACACGTGGCTCGACGACCAGTGGCTCGCGCTCGACCGCGAGGTCGATCAGGCGCTGCGCGCATCCTGATCGCTCGACGGCCCGATGCGGCCCGCGGCTCCGCCGTTGCGTAGCGTCGTCGCCGTGAAGCTTTCGATGATGATCAACTACTCGGGCGACTTCCACGCTGACGTGGAGCGCGTGCGCGAACTCGAGGCGGCAGGCCTCGACATCGTCTGGGTCCCCGAGGCGTACAGCTTCGACTCGGTCAGCCAGATGGGCTACCTGGCGGCGAAGACGAGCACGATCCAGATCGGCTCGGGCATCCTCAACACCTACTCACGCACCGCCACCTGCATGGCGCAGACGGCGGCCGGTCTCGACTACGTCAGCGACGGCCGGTTCGTGCTCGGTCTCGGCGCCTCCGGACCGCAGGTGATCGAGGGTTTCCACGGGGTGCCGTACGAGAAGCCGATGGCCCGGATCCGCGACTACATCAACGTGTGCCGCATGACGTGGCGCCGCGAGAAGGTCGTCTACGACGGCAAGGCCGTGCAGATCCCGCTCCCGGAGGGGCAGGGCACCGGACTCGGCAAGCCGCTGAAGATCATCAACCATCCCGTGCGCGAGAACATCCCGATCTTCTGGGCGTCGCTGATGGGACTCTCGGTCACCGCCACGGCCCAGTACGCCGACGGCTGGCTCCCGATCTTCTTCGACCCCGAGAAGTTCCACACGGTGTGGGGCGACGAGCTCAAGAAGGGGCAGGCGCAGCGCGACGAGTCGCTCGGCCAGCTCCAGATCTCGGCCGGCGGCATGGTCGCCATCGGCGACGAGTACGCCGGCGAGGGTGCCGATCGTGTGCTCGACATGGCGCGCCCGAACGTGGCGCTGTACGTGGGCGGCATGGGTGCCCGCGACAAGAACTTCTACAACACGATCACGCAGAAGTACGGCTACGTCGACGAGGCGATCGAGATCCAGGACCTGTACCTGTCGGGCAAGAAGGAAGAAGCGGCGTCGAAGGTGCCGCGCGAGATGCTGGCCAACACGAACCTCGTCGGCCCGGCGAGTCACGTGAAGGAACGCATCGCCGCGTACCAGGAGGCGGGTGTGACGCACCTCGCGGTGACGCCGATCGGCGACCCGACCAAGACGATCGAGCAGCTGCGCGACCTGATGGGCTGATCGCCCCTACGCTGGG
>JBPEXC010000142.1:0-9051 GCA_052032035.1 Acidimicrobiales bacterium
GGCCGGCAGCGCTCGCTCGCTTCGTGAACTCGACGTCCTCGCCTCCCGTCCGGTTGAACGCATCGTCGAAGCGGAGGGCCGCCGCGCGGATCGCTGCGAGCCGGACAGCCAGATTGCCCGAGCGGAGCCACGGGAGCTCGGTGCCGGTGCGGGGCTCGTCGCGAACGAGGAAGCCACCCTGCACGAACCAGTCGGGTGGCGGCTCCTGGAACCGATTCCGTACCGGGCCCCCGGCGAGGTCGGCCGGCCGCCGCTCCAGTTCATCGACCAGTCCCAGCGGCCAGTCGCCCTCGGCGGTCTCGTCGTCGTCGATGAAGGCCAGGACCTCACCGGTCGCCTCCTCGAGCGCACGGTTGCGGGCAGCGACGACACCCGGATTCGCCTCGCAGACGTACCGGATCGGGATGTCGGTTCGATCCTGCGCTGCTCGGACGACGGCGGCTGCGGATCCCCCGGCGTCGTTGTCGATCACCAGGATCTCCTCCAGTCGGTGGGTCGACGTCGACGCCGCCGAGGCCGCGACGAGCGACGCGAGACAGGCCTCGAGCCCCTCGGGTCGGCGGAAGGTCGGAACGGCGATCGAATACTTCATCGATGGTTGCGAGGAGCGGACTTCTTTGACATCGTGCTCCCACCCTACGCAGAGGAGCCCCGTTGAAGGAGCTACTGGTGAGGGCGGCGCGCAAACTATGGGCTCCGTGCTATCGGTCGTTCGCCGTCCGAGGCCCGGTCGATGTCGGGGAGCGGTTCCATCTGGGGCCGGGGAGCCGCGTCGAAGCCTTCCGGGGACTGTCGATCGGCAACGATGTCTACGTCGGCAAGTACTGCTCGATCGTGGCCGACGGCGAGATCGGCGACGATGTCCTGATCGCCAACAACGTCGGGATCATCGGGCGCCACGACCACGATCACGAGGCGATCGGAGTCGGGATTCGACGCGCGCCCTGGATCGGCGACCCTGGCTCCGAACTGGGGCGGGACGAGCCGGTGATCGTCGAGTCGGACGTGTGGATCGGCTTCGGAGCCGTCGTCCTGACCGGCGTCCGAATCGGCCGAGGTGCCATCGTCGCAGCGGGCTCGGTCGTGATCTCCGACGTCGCGCCCTATGACGTCGTGGCGGGGTCTCCGGCCCGTGCGGTCGGTCGTCGGTTCGACAGCGACACGAAGATCGCCGAGCACGAGCGTCTGCTCTACGGCGACGACTGAGCCGACCTCTCGGTGCGGACCTCGGCGCCGACCGGCGAGCGTCGCTCACTCGATCGCCAGGTGAGGGCGTTGTGGAGGACGAAGTTGCCGGCGGCGGCGACGGCGACGCCGGCGGCCAACACGCCCGGGTGCGAGGTCGCCACCTCGCCGTCGAACACGCGGTCGCTGAGAACCCCGCCGACACCCTGCTGCACGATGAAGCCGTGGAGGGCGACCAGGTGGAACGGGAGGAGGCCCCGGAGCCAGGCCCATCCTCGGCGAGCGGCGCGGGCGAACGTGAAGCGGTTGTTCAACCAGTAGTTCACCAGTGCGCTCGCCTCGAAGGCGAGCAACGTGGCCGTGGTGTCGACCACGTCGAAGCGGCGGAGCGCGAGGAAGATCGTGAGACGCAATGCCATCGAGACGAGCCCGACCATCGCGAAGGCGGTGACCGTGGCCGCCACGACGCGGCCGATCATCAGGTCGACGAGTGCGAGCAGGTACGCCCCGACGACGGAGCCGGTGAGCTTGGTGACCCCTCGCGTGCGTTCGCCGAACTCGTAACCCACCTCGCGAACGGTGGGGCGCTCGCCCCGGGCGAGGAACTCGAGGAGGATCTTGAAGCCGCGCGGGTTCACCGCCGGTTCGATCTGCTGGAAACGTTCCCTCGAGACGGCGAAGAAGCCACTCATCGGGTCGCCGATGTCGACGCCGAGCATGCGGCAGGCGAGCTGCTTGCCGCCCCACGAGACGAATCGACGACCGGCGCCCCACTCACCGTAGGAACCGCCCTCCGCCTCCCGGGATCCGACGGTCATGTCGACCTCGCCCGAGAGCACCGGGTCGATCAGCGCGGGGAGGACCGAGGCGTCGTGCTGCAGGTCGGCGTCCATGACCACCAGCACCCGGCCGGTCGCGAGATGGAAGCCGTGCAGGACGGCCGAGCTCAGGCCGCGCTCACCGACCCGGCGCACCGAGCGGACGCGGGGGAACGTCGCCGACAGGTCGTCGGCCACCTCCCAGGTGCGGTCCGGCGAGTCGTCGTCGACGACGAGGATCTCGTGATCGTGGTCGGCGAGGACGACCGACAGGCGTTCGACCAGCTCGGGGACGTTGTCGGCCTCGTTGTAGGTGGGGAGCACGACCGAGACGGCGACCTGACGGGTCGCCCGACGGTCGTGGCGCGGCGAGATCTCGCCCGGCCGCCGGGTCAATTGGTCGTCGTTGACGTCCACCGCACCCCATCGGCCGAACCCGGCCCCGATTGAGCCGGCCGGGCATCGGTCGCGAGCGGCGGGATGAGGCGACTTCCCGGGGTGACTCGGTGGCCAGGGCGGGCCTTGTAGCCTCGGCCCGATGACCGCCGACGAGGAGACGGTGCCGCGCCGTGGCGGGCCCGACGCTGCTCGCGGCGTGCCGTGGCGCCGGATCACGTTGTGGCTGGCCGCCACCTTCCTCCTCTGGACCGTGGCGTCGGGTTTGTTGTTGCTTCGGGCGCAGGGCCGTGCGACGGCGGCCGAGGCGTCGGTGAAGACGCTCGCCGGGGTCGATGGCCTCGACGGGCTCGACCTCGATGCCATGGAGGCCGACCTGTTCGCCGCCAGCATCGACGTCGGTGCGGCCCGGGCCGATCTCGAACACCCGATCCTCGTCCCCTGGCGGGTGGTGCCCTACGTCGGCCGCCAACTCGACGCTGCCCGATCGCTCGTCGTCGCCGCCGACGACCTGGTCGTCGACGCCCTGGTGGTCGTCCGAGCGGCCCAGACCGCCCAGGCGACCGGTGGGGGCGGCGGGGGAGAGGGCCGAGTGGAGGCGTTGTCGGCGATCGCCCTCGGCTTCGCCGACCTCGCGGAGACGATCGAGACCGTCGACCTCGGGCCCGACGGCGGCCTGGTGCGTCCCCTGCAGCGAGCGCGTGACGACGTCGCCGCCGAACTCGCAGAGCTCTCGCCGCGGGTCGACCAGTACGAGGCGGTCAGCCGAGGGCTGGCGGCCTTCCTGTCGGAGGGCACGTACCTGCTCCTCGGAGCCAACAACGCCGAGATGCGCATCGCGTCGGGCATGCACCTGTCGGTCGGTGAGATCACGCTGAGCGACGGGCGGTTCCAGGTGCCCGGTCTGACGCCGGCCGACGACCTCGACCCGATCGCCGGCGCCGACTTCGTCGACGAGTTCGTCGAGGCGCGATGGGGCTTCCTCGACCCGGACGACGACTTCCGCAAGCTCGCCTACACCGCCCGGTTCGACGAGTCGATCGGCCCACAGGCCGTCAGCCTGTGGCGAGCGGCGACCGGCCGGGAGGTCGATGGGGTCATCGCGCTCGATCCCTACGTGTTGCAGGGGCTGTTGGAGGTGGTCGGGACGGTCGAGGTCGAGGGTGTGACCTACGACGCCGACTCGGTGCTCGTCTACCTCCTCCAGGGCCAGTACGAGGCCTTCGATCTCGATGCCGAGGCTGTCGAGGCGGCACCGACCGACCTGCCGGAGGGCGAGACACTCGACGAGTCAGACGTCTCACAGGAGCTGCGCGACGAGCGGCGGGACCAACTCTCCCTGCTGGCCTCGGCGGTCGCCAACGAACTCGGGACGGCCGAGTGGGATCCCCTCGATCTCGTCCGCGCGCTGCGGCCTGCCGCCGAGGGACGGCACATCCTGGTCTACTCCGTCGACGGCGACGAGCAGGACGCCTGGACGGCGCTCGGGATCGACGGCCGCATCGATGGGTCCGAGACCGGGGTCTACTGGCTCAACACCGGTGCGTCCAAGCTCGATCCGTTCCTGGACGTGCGTGTCGTCGCAGACACCGTCCTCGACGGGGAGGAGCGCGTCGTGACCTACACGGTCGAGACGACCAACCGGGCGACGGCGTCGCTCCCGGACTATGCGCTCGGTCCGTGGGAGTGGGTCGACCTCCCGGAAGCCGGCTCCTATCGGGGTCGGATCGCGTTCTACGCGCCGAACGGCGTCACCGGGGCCGAGCTCGACCCCGCCCTCGATGCCGACGTCTTCGGTCCCGACGGGCCGCTCCTGCTGGTGTCCTCGACGCCGATCACGATCCTCCCGGGCGAGACGGTGACGTACGAGTTCACCTATCGAGTGCCCGCGGCCCTCGAGACGGTGACGTTGCTGCCGTCGGTTCGCTATCCGGCGGTGCAGTGGTCGTGGGGCGACGAGCAGTTCGACGACAGCACACCGCGCACCATCACCCTGGGTGGCTGATTCGACCGCACAATGCGGCGGTCCGGGTCGGTCGACCCGCCGAGGAGCATGCCAATTGGGTGAAGGTTCCTTGTTTCAACGCCCGCCCTATCGGGTAGGGCGGCCACGTTGTACGCTTCACCCAGAAGTTCTGGGCGGAGGCCGAGAACCGCTGGCCGAGAGGGGCCCTTCCATGAAGAAGTCATCGATGATCGTTGCCGGTGCCGCCGCAGTCGTGGCCGGATGGGCCGGCGTCGCCGGAGCTCAGACCTCCTACGCAGGCGACGAAGAGAACGAAGCGGTCGTGCAGGCGGAGCTCCCCGCTCCCTCGAGCACCGAGACCGCTGCCGTGCAGGTGCAGGGCAACGCCCAGCAGAACCTCCCGGTCACCGGTTCCAACACGGGCACGCTGGCCCTCGCCGGCGCCGTGCTCGTCGCCGGTGGTGGCGCCCTCGTGTGGCGCTCCCGGGCCGCCGCTCAGGCCTGACCCACCCGATCGTCCCTGCGGGGACGGCATCGCAGTTTCGACTCGCCCCGCTGCCGTACCGGCGCGGGGCGTTGTCGCGCCTGGGCCGAGGTGAGCAGCGGCGGGCCGGTCAGCGCCGCGTGCCGGTGAGGAGCTGCGAAATGCCGCCCGTCAGCTGTGCCCGGCTGGCGTCGTCGAAACCGGCGTCGTCGAGAGCGGCGACCATCTCTTCGGCGGGCGGCAGGTAGCTCATCGATCGGGGCAGGTAGCCGTAGGCGTTGCGGTCGCTGAGCGCACCGCCGATCAACGGCACGATCTTGTTGAAGTAGATGCCGTGGCCCCAGGCCATCACCCGGTTGTCCGGCGCGGACGCATCGAGGAGCGCGATCGTGCCGCCGGGTCGGACGACTCGCGCCAGCTCGACGAAGAAGGCGGGCAGGTCGACCAGGTTGCGCAACGCGAAGCCACAGACCGCAGCGTCGACCGAGGAATCCGCCATCGGCAGCGCGAGGAGATCGCCCTGCACCAGCGGCACGTCGGTGCGAGCTGCGGCCAGCATCCCGAACGACAGGTCGACCCCGATCGGGCGGTGACCTGCCTTCTCCAGCTCGACACAGAAGTCGCCGGTGCCGCAGGCCAGGTCGAGCACGACGGCTCCTGGCGCCAGCCGCAGCGACCTCAACGCCTTGCGTCGCCAGCCGACGTCCATCCGGAACGTCATGATCCGGTTCACCAGGTCGTAGCGGGGAGCGATCGTGTCGAACATCGACTGCACCGCCTGACGCTTCTCGTCGCCTTCGGGGAGCCGGTCGGTGGGCATGGCCATGCGGGCCAGGCTAGGGGAGCGCCGCAGGTCGCGACGCACTCAGCGCCGCCGCAACCACGGCCGCCCACCCGAACGACGGCGTGCGGATCACGGCCTCGGTCACTCCGTCGACCAGGACCACGGCCAGGAGTGCGAGCGCCAGCGTCGCTGCTGGGTCACCCGGAGGGCGGGCAGCCGCCCGCACGAGGCTCGAGCCGACGGAACCCGCGAAGAGCCCGACACCGACCACGCCGGTCGTCACCAGCAGATGCAGTGCGAGGTTGTGGGCGTGCTGGGCGTTCCATCCGGTCGGCACCTCGGCCTGGATGAAGTCCCGGTCGTTGCCCAAGCCGATCCCCGAGACCCGGGCGTCATCGGTCGCCTCGAGGAGTCGCGGCCAGAAGTTGTTGCGGCCGTTCAGCGAACCCAGACCGTCGGTGCTGCGCTCGAGCGCATTGGTGCCCGGCAATGATGCCAGGTCGAACGTCAACGCCAGCCCGCCCACGACGGCGCCGACGGTGAGGGCAGCCGGGATCAGCCACCGGGGCGCCTCGAGCAGCACGACGACTGCGATACCGACTGCGACGGCGACGGCACCCGTGCGCGAACCGGTCAGCACCACGGTTGCCGCTCCGGCGAGCCCGGCGGTGAGGCCGAGGCCGCGCTCGAGAGGGCGTCCTCGGAGCACGAGGTGGGAGGCAGCGACCGTGCCGACCGCAGCGACGCGAGCCAGTTCGTTGGCCTCGAGCGACACCAGCGTGAGGCGGCCGCTGAGGACCGGGTCGATCGTCGTGATCGACACCACCGCTGTCGCCACCACGAGGTGTCCGACGAGGGCGCCGGCGAGCACGGTCGCCACCGCGATCCCGGACCCTGGCCGTCGGTCGTGGTGCCACACCCGGACGAGGCCGACGGCGATCACCGCGTACCACGTGGCGGTCGACGCCGCTCCCGGCCCCGCAGCCGCCCAGGCCACCCAGGCCGCCAGGAGGGCGATGGGCGGCGCCAGCCGGCGATCGAGCGTCGACCAGTCCCCAGCCCGGCGGTCACCGAGGACGTCCACGACCACGAGTAGCGCGACGGCGGCGACGGCGACCGCGTGGGCCGCAGCGAAGATCCATCCTCGGATCCATCGCTCGGGGTCGAAGGCCAGGACGGCGATCGCGCCGGCCACGGCCAGGGGGAGGAGGCGTCGCGCGCCGGCGCTCACGACCAGCTGCCCGTCAGGGGTCTCGGCGGGAGAGCAGCGGCACCACGAAGACGGCCGCAGCGCCCGCCCCCAGGCCGGTCGCCGCAGCGGTGACGAGGGTGGTGGCCCGGCGGGGGACGATCTCGGCCGGGTCGATCACCCGGAACTCGGCACCGGTGGCCTCGATCGTTCGCTCGACGTCCTCCAGGGCGAGTTGCGCGTCGGTCCGTTCGGTGGTCCGCCGGTCGAGCTCGGCCTCGATCTCGATGCGGTCATCGTCGGTGGCTGTCGCCAGATCGGCTCGGAGCCCGTCGACGGCGGCGTCGAGGTCGGCGACCCGATCGGCGGCGATCGCGAGCTCGTCGTCGAGAAGGGACCGTTGTTCGGCGGTGCTCCATGCCAGGAGGGATTCGGTGGCTCCGTCGGCGAGCGACCGTGCCGTCGCTTCGTCGTCGGCGCCGGCGACGACCTGGAGCAACGAGAGGTCGCCCGGAAGCCGCAGCTCGAGGGACGCGTCGGCGGAGATGCCGAGATCCGCGGCCAACTCGGCGACGAGCTCGTCGTCGCCGAAGTAGGCCACCGCCTTCTCCTGCGCTGCGCCGTAGAACGGCCAGCCGACCTCACGCTCGTCGAGGGCGAGTGTGGCGATCGCCTCGACCCGGCCACTCGAGGCGGCCTGCCCGACGGCGCTGATCCCACCGGCGACGAGGGCCACACCGACCCCGAGCAACGCCAGTCGGCGCGCCGTCCAGCCGCCGGGCTCGGCGCGCCCGGTCTCGTCCTCGATCGTCTCGCCCGCTTCGGCCTGCTCTCGTCCCACCGGACCACGAGCGTAGCCCGCACGGCCCGGGTGGTAATGGGCCGATCTCCCGGTCGAACCTCCTGCACCCGAGTGGCTACCCTTTCGGCATGGAGGACTCGACCGCTCAGCCGCTGGCCATCCTCTTCGTGTGTACGGCCAACATCTGCCGGTCGCCGACGGCTGAACTCCTGGCTCGAGCTCGCTTCGGTGAGGCCGACGCGTTGTTCCGGTCGGCCGGCCTGCTCCGCTCGGGCCGCGAGGTGCCGTCCGACCTCGTGAAAGTCCTGGGCGGTCGGGGCATCGACGCCGGTGCGCACCGCAGCCACCACGTCGACGCCGACACGCTCCACGCGGCCGACCTCGTGCTGACGATGGAGGGGCGCCACATCCAGGAGCTCGCCGTCGATCACGGCTTCGCGTTGCCCAAGATGTTGCCGCTGCGAGAAGCGGCGCAGCGGCTGCGGGTCCCCAAGGCGCCCGAGGAACTCCGTGCCGAGCTGGCCCAGCGAGACCTGTCGGACTACCTGTCGACTCGCTGGGACGTCGACGACCCCTACAAGCGGGGCAAGCGTCGCTACCGGAAGATGGTCGACGAGGTCGACGGGCTCGTCGCGGGCGTGGTCGGCAACCTGTTGCTCGGCGCGGGAGCGAACGGGCTCGGAACCTTCGATCGGGCGGCCGAGGCGTGAGTCGTCGCTGTCGAAGCAACGACATCATTCGGCATGAGAAGGTTCAAACTGCGACCAGTTTTCGGTTGAGCTGAACGGGGTTCAGGCTTAGGGTTGCTCTTGTTCGCAGGTCCCGGGGATTGCCGCCGCCCCCCCGGGACCTGCACCTTTTTCGCCCCGGGGTCCTCCGACCCCGGGGCGAGGTGTTTTTCGGTCGAGGGCGACCTGCTCAGCCCTGGTAGTAGCGGAAGATCGCCGTGGCCACGCACGACGGCTTGGCGGCCCCCTCCACCTCGAAGGTGAGATCGAGGGTGCACTGGGCGCCGCCGGCGATCTCCTTCACCTCGGCCAGGGTCGCGCCCAGCCGCAGCTTGGCCCCGACGGGCACCGGCGAGGGGAAGCGGACCTTCTCGGTGCCGTAGTTCACGCCCATGGCGAACCCGGTCGCCACGAAGACCTCGGGCAGCAGGCGCGGCCCGAGCGACAGCGTGAGGTAGCCGTGGGCGATCGGCCCACCGAAGGGCGACTCCTTCGCCGCTCGTTCGGGGTCGATGTGGATCCACTGGTGGTCACCGGTGGCATCGGCGAACAGGTTCACCTGTTCCTGGGTGATCTCGACCCACGAGGAGTAGCCGAGGTGCTGGCCCTCGACCGACTTGAGACCATCGATTCCGTCAACCTTTGTCGTCATGGCCGAAACCCTAACGAAGCGCCGGATCGCTGTGGAATCGGCGCCGA
>JBPEXC010000143.1:0-31661 GCA_052032035.1 Acidimicrobiales bacterium
GGGGCCCCGGGTCGCTGGTGGCCCCGCTCGCCGTGGGGGTCGCCCTCGTCGTCGCGACCGCCGGGGTCGCGGTGGCCTCCGACGATCGGGGCTTCGACCTGCGCGCCCGGCTCGAGCGGCCGGTGGAGGTGGCGAGTGGTGCGACGCCGCTCGCCGAGCTGAAGCGGGCCCTGATCGACGACGACCCCGGCGCGGCGTTCGCCGTCACCGTCGACGGTCTCGACCCCGACGCCGAGATCCAGTACCTCCCGGTCGTCGAGCTCGACACCTTCGACGGCACCGTGTGGTCGGTGGGCACCCGGTTCGAGGCGAGCGGCGCGGCGCTGCCGCTCCCGACCCAGGCCGGGACGCTGTCGTCGACCGAGGTGACCCAGCAACTCGAGATCGGTTCGGGGTATCCGTTCCCGTTCCTGCCCCGGGTCGGGGTGGTGGTCGGCGCCGACGGGAGCGACGCCGAGTTGGCGTGGAACGAACAGACCGGCGCCCTCGCCGTCGTCGACGCCGACGGCGCAGCGACGGCGTCGACGGCCGGCGACCTCGACGTCGAGCTGGTCGTCCGCCTGGCCGACGACACCGTCCCGGCCCAGCCGATGTTCGCGCCGCTCCCCGCGGAGCTCCGGGCGGCCGCCGTGCCGCCGACGTTGGGCGAGGACCAGCTGCCGATCTTCGACCGCCTCACCCGGTCGGTCGGCGACGGCGCCACCTCGGAGTACGACCGGCTCGTCCGGCTCCAGGAGCTGCTCCGTTCCGAGCGGTTCGGCTACAACCCCGAGGCGGCGTCGGGCCACAGCCTGGCGGCGCTGTCGAGCTACCTCGAGCCCTCGGCCGGGGCCAGCGTCGGGTTCGCGGAACAGTCGGCGGCGGTGTTCGCCGTGGCCGCTCGCCAGCTCGGCGCGGCCTCGCGGGTCGTGGTCGGCTACCGGCTCGACGAGCCGCTGACCGCCGCCAACCCGTCGGCGACGGTCACCGAGGATCTCCTCCACGCCTGGCCCGAGGTCTGGGTCGACGGTGTCGGGTGGGTGCGGTTCGAGCCGACCAACACCGGCAACGAGACCACCGAGGAGACGGCAAGGACCCCGGCGGTGAGCGAGGAGGGCCAGGCCGCCCCGGCGGGCGGCCTGCCCGATCTACAGGAGCCGGTGCTGATCCCCGACCCCGAGGTCGACGGCGACGGCCTCGGGCCGTGGCGGTGGCCCCTCCTCGCCCTGGCCGTGCCCGTCCTCTACCTCCTGGCGGTGACGGCGTGGCGGCGTCTGCGGCGACTCCGGCGTCGGCGGGGTGACGCTGCGACCTCGACGATCGGCGCGTGGCTCGAGACCCGCGACCGTCTCGAGGCGCTCGGCTTGCCGGCCACCGACGAGCGGTCGCCGCTCGAGGTCGCCGACGAGTTGAGCGTGATCGATCTGCGGGACGTGGCCGCGCCGCTCGAGGCGATGGCCCCGATCGTCGACACGGCGTTGTTCGCGCCCACGCCCGACGCGCCGGGCATCGACGACGCCGCGGCCTGGCAGCTCGCGGGCGAGGCCCGCAAGGCGGCGTCGGCCGTCACCGATCGGCGTCGCCGGTTGCGGGCGATGCTCGACCCGCGGGCGTGATCAGCCGATCGGGTTGGCCCAGTCACCCGACCGGAGCCGGGCGATCCGCTCGGCGGCCGGCGGGTGGGTGGAGAACAGGTTGGCCATCGACACCCGGCGCCCGGCGAGGGGGTTGACGATGTAGTGGCTGGCCTGGGGCGGGGGCACCTCGGACACGATCTGGTTGGAGAAGCCGTTGAGCTTCTCGAGCGCCCGGGCCAGGGGTTCGCCGTCGCCGATCATGATCGCGGCGCGTCGATCGGCCTCGAACTCCCGGCTGCGGCTGATGGCGGCCTGGATGATGCCGGCGGCCATCGGGGCCAGGAGGGCGAACGCCAGGGCGACGATCGGGTTGCCGTCGTTGCGGTCGCGTCGGCCGCCGCCCATCATCCCGCTCCACATCACCATGTTGGCGGCGTAGCTGATGGCGGTGGCGATGGCGGCCGCCACCGAGCCGGTGAGGATGTCACGGTTGCGGATGTGGGCCAGCTCGTGGGCCAGCACGCCGCGGATCTCGTCCCACGAGAGCGTCTGGAGCAGCCCCTGGGTGACACAGACCGCCGCGTTGGCGGGGTTGCGGCCGGTGGCGAACGCGTTGGGCTGCATCTCGGGCGACACGTAGAGGCGGGGCATCGGCAGCCCTGCGTTCGTCGTCAGCTCGTGCATGATCGCGTGGTACTGGGGCACCTGGGCCTGGCTGACCTCGACGGCCTTGGCCGACCGGATCGCCAGCTTGTCGCTGAACCAGTAGCTGTAGCCGACCATGCCGAACGCCAGCACGGCGGCGATCGTGAGGCCGCCGCTGCCGCCGAGGACTTGGCCGATGAGCATCATCAGCCCGGCCATGCCGCCCAGGAGGACGGCGGTCTTCATTCCGTTCTTCATGCCTGTTCCAACGCTCGCACCGGCCGGGACGTTCCCGTCCTCGCGATGCTAGGGACGCTCAGCCCAGGCGGGCGGGCAGGGCAGCGAACACCGCCGGGTCGTGGCCGGGGACGAGCCGGGCTCCGGCGGCACCGAGGGCCCGGAGGTGGGCGATGCTGCGGGCCTGTTCGGCCAGGTCGTGGCCCGCTCCGGGCAGCGGGCCACCCTGCAGCGTCCGCTCGAAGTAGGCGCAGTCGCCACACACGACGACCTCGGCGTCGTCGAGGCGGATGCGCACCGACTGGTGGCCCGGGGTGTGGCCGGGGGTCGGAAGACAGACCACCGAACCGTCGCCGAACACGTCGTGCTCGCCGTCGACGGCCACCAGGTCGTGGCCGTGCTCGAGGTCGCCGGCGTTGAGGTTGGAGCCCGCCGCCCGCTCGGGGTCGCGCGCCGCCGCGAGCTCGGGGGCCTGGATGACGACGCGCGCGTTCGGGAGCTGGTCGAGGCCACCGCTGTGGTCGAAGTGGGAGTGGGTGACGATGGCGATGTCGACGTCGGCCGGGTCGACCTGGCGTTGCCGGAGTTGGGCCGAGAGCAGCGTGTCGGCGTCGAGGCCGACCTCGAAGAACAACGAGATCAGGTCGAGGAACGATCCGGGTTCCGACAGCGCGGCGCTCATCCCGGTGTCGATCACGGCGATGCCGTCGGGATGCCGCACCAGGTAGCTGGGCACGGGGATCGTGATGCGGTCGGCCGTCCCGCCGGCCTCGAACATGTCGAGACCGGCGGCGAGGGTGCCGCAGCCCATCGGTTCGATCGTCACCGCCATCGGCCCGGCTCCTTCGCTCAGCGGCCCTTGAAGACCGGCGTGCGCTTCTCGATGAAGGCGGCGACCGCCTCGTTGGTGTCGGCGGTGCTGAAGTTGACCGTCTGGGCCGAGCCCTCACGCTCGAGGGCCTGGGGCAGGGTCGTCTCGAACGACTCGTGTACGAGCCGCTTGGTCTGGGCCAGGGCGATCGGCGGGCCGGCGGCGAGACGAGCGGCCCAGTCGGCCACGATCCCGTCGAGCTCGTCGGCCGGCACGATGCGGTTGACCAGGCCGATGCGGTCGGCCTCGGTGGCGTCGATGAGGTCGGCGAAGAAGGCCAGCTCCTTGGCCCGATGCATGCCGATGCGGCGGGGCAGGAACCACGAGCCGCCGAAGTCGATGCTGAGGCCCCGCTTGGCGAAGATCTCGGCGAAGCGGGCGGTCTCGTCCGCGATGACGAGGTCGCAGGCGAGCGCCATGTTGAGCCCGGCGCCGACGGCGACGCCCGACACCTTGGCGATCGTCGGCTTGGGGCACTCGGCGATGGCGATGCAGGCGGCGCCGACGCGTCGCATCGCGGCGAGCTGGTGGGCGTCCTGGTTGGGCGGCGGCGCATCGCCGTCGCCGGCCAGGTCGGCGCCCGAGCAGAAGTCGCCGTCCGCGCCGGTCAGGACGACGACCCGATCGTCGTAGCGGTTGGCGATCTCGGTGAACACCTCGGTCAGCTCGTCCCACATGGGCGGCGGCACGGCGTTCTTGCGGCGGGGCCGATTGAGGGTGACGGTGACGATCCCGTCGGCCCGCTCGACGAGGAGGCGGTCACTCACGTGCTCAGCGCTGGTCATCCGCGCAACCTACCGAACCACCGGTTCGGGGTCGAACTGGCGCGGACGTTCAGGCGTGGCGACCGGGACGGTCAGGTGTGACGACCGGGACGGTCAGGTGTGACGACCAGGACGGTCAGGTGTGACGACCGGGACGGTCAGGTGTGATAGCCGGAGTCGATGTAGACGGTCTCGATGCCGAGCTGTTGGTATGCCCGGATGTTCGCCGGGTGATCGTCGATCGCCAGCACCGGCTCGAACCCCTGGGCCCGGAGCTGGCGCACGGCGAGCGTCTTGATGTCGGCGGCCCGGCCGTAGTCGCCGGTCGTGCGCATGATCAGGACATGCCACGGGATCTCGTGGCGTTCGAGCCACTCGACGGTGATGTGGGCGGTCCAGTCGGGCCGGGAGGTGACGAGCGCGATCGTGTGCTCGTCGTCGACCTCGCGCAGGAACGTCACCTGTTCCTCGATGACGCCGTCGTCGGTGGCGTCCATGAAGAAGCTGTCCCAGTCGCGCCACCCCTGGGTGAGATGGTGTTGTCGATGTCGGGCGTCGGCGAGCACACCGTCGATGTCGACGCACAGCGTCATCGACGGTTCGCGCTCGGTGAGGCGCCAGTACCAGGACGGGGGGTAGGCGTAGGCCAGGGCCCCGACCCTAGTCCTCGTCGCCGCCGGCGGCGCGGTCGGCGATCTCGGCCACCACGCCGGGGTCGGCGAGGGTGGTGGTGTCGCCGAGCGAGCGACCGTCGGCCACGTCGCGCAGCAGCCGCCGCATGATCTTGCCCGACCGGGTCTTGGGCAGGTCGGGCACGATGATCACGGTCTTGGGCCGGGCGATCTTGCCGAGCTTCTCCCCGACGTGGGTGCGGATCTCGTCGCCGAGCGCCTGGGACGCCTCGAAGCCGCCGCGCAGGATCACGTAGCCGATGATCGCCTGCCCGGTGAGCTCGTCGTTGCCGCCGACGACCGCCGCCTCGGCCACGGCCGGGTGGTCGACGAGGGCCGATTCGACCTCGGTGGTGGAGATGCGGTGGCCCGACACGTTCATCACGTCGTCGACCCGGCCGAGGAGCCAGAGGTAGCCGTCGGCGTCGAGCTTGGCACCGTCGCCGGCGAAGTAGCGGCCCTCGTACGTGCTCCAGTAGGTGTCCCGGTAGCGCTCCGGGTTGCCCCAGATGCCGCGCAGCATCGACGGCCACGGCTTGGCGATCGTCAGGTAGCCACCGCCCTCGGTGACGACCTCGCCGTTGTCGTCGACCAGCTCGGCGAACACGCCCGGGATGGTCTGGCAGGCGGAGCCGGGCTTGGTGGTGGTGACGCCCGGCAGCGGGGTGATCATGTGGCCGCCGGTCTCGGTCTGCCACCAGGTGTCGACGATCGGGGCCGACTCGCCGCCGATGTGGGTGTGGTACCACATCCACGCCTCGGGGTTGATCGGCTCGCCGA
Organism: Acidimicrobiales bacterium; assembly: GCA_052032035.1. Classification (GTDB taxonomy): domain Bacteria; phylum Actinomycetota; class Acidimicrobiia; order Acidimicrobiales; family SZUA-35; genus JAWSVN01. Next base: position 5,525 of record JBPEXC010000143.1, read on the forward strand.
CGGTGCCGAGCACCCGCAGCGACGACAGGTCGTGCTTCTGGGGTTCCTCGACGCCCCACTTCATGAACATGCGGATCGCGGTGGGGGCGGTGTAGAGCTGGGTGACCTTGTAGCGCTCGACGATGTCCCACAGGCGGTCCTTGCCCGGGGTGTCGGGGGTGCCCTCGTACATCACCGACGTGGCGCCGTTGGCGAGGGGGCCGTAGACGATGTAGCTGTGGCCGGTCACCCAGCCGATGTCGGCGGCGCACCAGTAGATGTCGGTGTCGGGCTTGAGGTCGAAGACGTACTTGTGGGTGAACGCGACCTGGGTGAGGTAACCGCCCGTGGTGTGCATGATGCCCTTGGGCTTGGCGGTGGTGCCCGAGGTGTAGAGCAGGTAGAGCAGCTGCTCGGAGTCCATCGGTTCGGCCGGGCAATCGTCGGACGCGTCGGCCATCAGGTCGTGCCACCAGTGGTCGCGGCCCTCGGTCATGGCGGGGGCGGTGTCGCAGCGGTTGGCGACGACCACGGCCTCGACGCTGGGGGCGCCGATCTCGAGGGCCTGGTCGACGGTGGGCTTGAGCAGGGCGGGGGCGCCGCGGCGGTAGCCGGCGTCGGCGGTGATGATCAGGCGGGCCTCGGCGTCGATGCAACGGTCGACGATCGCGTCGGCGCTGAAGCCGCCGAAGATCACCGAGTGGGCGACGCCGATGCGGGCGCATGCGAGCATCGCGATCGGCAGCTCGAGGATCATCGGCATGTAGATGGCGACGCGGTCGCCCTTCTCGAGCCCGAAGCCCTTGAGCACGTTGGCGAACTTCTTCACCTCGGTGAGCAGCTCGGCGTAGGTGATCGTGATCGTGTCGCCGGGCTCACCCTCCCAGTGGTACGCGACCTTGTCGCCCCTGCCGGCCTCGACGTGACGATCCAGGCAGTTCTCGGTGATGTTGAGCTCGCCGCCGACGAACCACTTGGCGAAGGGCAGCTCCCACTCGAGGGTGGTGTCGAAGTCCTTGCGCCACGTGACCAGCTCTCGGGCCTGACGGGCCCAGAACGCCTCGAAGTCGGCCTCGGCCTCGTCGTAGAGGGCACGGTCGTTGACCAGGGCGGCGCCGGCGAACTCCGGAGGAGGCGGGAACGTCCGATCCTCGTTCTCGTACACCTCGATGGCCTGGTCGCTCACGGCGCTCCCCCTTTGGTCGGTCCGGCGGCCAGGCTACCCCTCACCCCCCGAGCAGACCATTGGTGCAGCGTGGCCGATCCTCAGGCGTCGAGCGGATTGGCGACGTAGAAATCTCGTCGCTCGGCAGCCGAGCAGAGGTCCGCGTCCGCGGAGGTGAGCACCGCGGCACCGACGAATTCGGCCGCTGCGAGGTGCACGGTGTCATAGCCCCTGAGGCCTTCGACCTCGGCGAGATCGGACGCAGCCGCAACGAGGTCCGTCGTGACCTCCACGATGTGGAGCTCCGAGAGCAACTGCTCGACCTCGACTCTCGCACCCCGCAGTTGGCTCGCCGTGAGTCGGCCGCCTCGTGCGGCCGACGCCAAGGCCGCCACGGCCTCCACGGCGATCAACGAGACCGACGCCAGCCGCTCGGCTCTCGACCAGATCTCGACGGCCCGATCCGAGCCCGTCTCCTCGACGACCAACTTCAGCAACGTCGACGTGTCGACGTAGACGATCACGCCGCTTGCGGGCTCACCGCCGCTGCTCGGCGACGAGATCGCTCACCGATCCGGACGCCTCGATGCGACGGGCGGGCAGATGACGGCGACGGCGGCCGCTCGGGGCTCGAACCAGCCCGGCATCGACGAGATCGGCGAGCCGGTCGTCGGAGGCGTCGACCGGGAGCAGCCGGGCGACCGGCCGTCCGCGATCGGTGACGATGACCTCCTCGCCGGCACGCACTCGGTCGAGGTATCGGCTGAGGTTGTTCTTGAGCTCCCGAATCCCGACCCCGGAGCCGTTCGTAGCCACATTCATGAGTTCATGGTAGCCACATCGGACGGTCGGTCAAGAGCTGGGCGAGAGGGCGGAGCGATCCAGCCGCGCCGGCGTCACTAGCCTGGCGAGGTGTTCGAGGCGCTGTTCCCCCGCAAGCACTGGCCGGACGGGCGTCCGATGTCATCGGCCGAGGAGTCGGCGCACTGGATCGTGACCTGCTCGTCGTGTGGCTGGACGTCGAACGTCGCCGCCATGGGCGGGACTCGTTACCGAGCGAGGGGCACCAAGCGATCTCGCCGGACGTGCCCGGGGTGCCACGACCGCCAGTGGCTGATCGTCACCTGGCACGCCCCGACCTGACATCGCTGCGGACCGTGTACGTGCGCGAAGCGAGAGGCGTCAGGGGAGGTCGTAGCGGGCGCGGAGGCCGGCGACGACGGTGTCGATGCCCGCGGCGAACAGCTCCGACGGCCCGAGGTGGTCGATCCGGGCCAGGCGCTCCCCCACTTCCGGAGTGACGGCGAAGGGGAACGCGTCGGCCCCCGATGCGCCGCCGGCGTCGCGCAGGGCCTCGATGTTGGACCGTTCGTTGGCGGCGAAGCCCATCACGTAGGCCACCGCCACGTTGACCGCCACGTAGGCGTCGGCCAGGTCGAGCCCGACGGCCTCGAAGCGGCCCCACGCCCACACCAACACGTCGAGGGCCGCAGCCGACGGGGTCTGGCCGCCGGCGAACAGGTCGACGGCGACCGGGTGAGCGAGCAGAACCTCGTGGAACGCGTGGAGGCCCCGGCGGATCGCGGTCTCCCAGTCGTCGGCCGGCACGTCGGTCGGCAGGTCGATCTCGAGGTAGAGCTGCTCGAGGACGGCGGCGAGGAGGTCGTCCTTGTTCTTCACGTAGTGGTAGAGCGACATCGCCTCCACCCCGAACGCGGCGCCGAGCTTGCGCATCGACAGCGACGCCAGGCCACCGTCGTCGGCCATGGCCAACGCTCGTCTGGCGATGCTCTCGCGGCTGAGAGCTGGGCGTTCGGCGATCGACATCGTGCTCAACCGTACCGGCGCGTCACGGGCGGGAGGCCCGGCGCCGCCACCACTCCGCCACCCACCAGCCGCCGAGGCCGGCGGGGTCGGTGAGGGCGGCGGCTTCGTTGATCCGGCTCCGCATCCGCATCGCCCGCAGGTCCGGCGCCGCGGCGTGGGCCTCCCAGTAGGCCCGTCCCTCGGCCACCAGTTCGTCGATCCCCCAGTCGCCGAGCCACTCGGCCTGGGGCACGAGCCGACTCTTCGGCGGAAGCTGATCGAACCCGATGTCGACGGTGATGTCCCACGACCCCGGGTCGGCGAACGGGTCGTCGCCCCGCTCGTGGCCCCGGTAGGTGCGCAGCCACCCGCCCCGCTCGATCAGCTCGAGCGTCGAGGGCGCGCCGTAGTCGAAGGCGATCAGCCCGCTGGCGCCGCGATCGAGCACGTCGCGGACCCACGCCCGAGCTGCGTGGTGCACGGCCAGGCGACCGCCGACCGGCACCCGGTCGAGGTCGGGGACCCGAGCCAGGAGGTCGTCCGCCTCGGTGGCGTCGAGCGGTTCGAGCGACTCGACCGGGCGGCCGTCGGAGGGATCGGGCACGACGTGGAGCTCGAGCCACCCGTCGGCGCCCCGTTCGACGATCCTCACGACCAGGTTGTCGAGCAGTTCGTTGGCGACGACGACCGCCCCGTCGAGCGACTCGGGCAGCTCGACGCCGGTGGCCCGGTCGACCCCGCGCAGCTCCCACGCCTCGGCGCACGCCGGGGCCGCCAACTCCAGGGTGGCGAGCAGGGTGCCGGGCCCGGTGCCGGCGTCGATCACGAGGAAGGGGTCGGGACTGCCGAGCGACACCCAGGCGTCGTCGAGCCGACGGGCGAGGACTTCGCCGAACAGGGGACCGACCTCGGGACTGGTGATGAAGTCGCCGCGACGCCCGGCGATGCCGACGCCCGACGAGTAGAAGCCGCCCTGCCCGTACAGGCAGGCCTCCATGTAGTTGTCGAAGCGCAGGGTCAGCTACCGGCGAGCTCGATGAGCTCGGTCATGTCCGACACGACGCCCGGCAGCACACCCATCACGAAGGTGACGACCAGGGTGAGGCCGAGGGCGGCCATCAGGGTCGGCGGCACGACGATGCGGGACTCGTCGCCGTCGGGGGCGGGCATGAACCACATCTGCTTGGCGATCATCAGGTAGTAGTACGCCGCGATCACCGAGTTGACGGCGAGCACGATGGCCAGCCCGATGCCGGCGGCCCGGTAGCCGTCGGCGAGCACCCGGAACAGCTCGAACTTGGCCCACCAACCACCGACCGGCGGGATGCCGGCGAGGCTGAACAGGAACGCCGTCATGGCGACGGTGATCCCGGGGGCGTAGTTGAACATGCCGCCGAAGCTCGAGATCTCGCCCGACCCGGTCTTGCGGGCGGCGATCAGCACGACGGCGAAGGCGCCGAGGTTCATGGCGGCGTAGATGGCGAGGTAGGTGACCATCGCGGCGGTCGCCTTGTCCTCGTTGCCGGCGTAGACGGCGAGCGGGGCCAGGATGTAGCCGGCCTGGGCGACGCCGGAGTAGGCGAGCATGCGGACGACGTTGGTCTGCCGCAGGGCGATCAGGTTGCCGATCGTCATCGTGGCGGCCGACAGCACCCAGATGAAGGGCTCCACGACCTTGGTCTGGGCCGGGAGGGCGACGATGACGACGTTGATCAGGGCGACGAAGCCGGCGGTCTTCGACGCCACGGCGAGGAAGGCGGTGAGCGGGGTCGGCGCACCCTCGTAGGTGTCGGGCGCCCAGGTGTGGAACGGCACGGCCGACACCTTGAAGCCGAACCCGATCAACGTGAAGATGATCGCCAGGGTGATGATCGGCTTGGAGCCGTCGCCCAGGGCGGCCGAGGCGGCGATGTCGGTGAGCTTGGTCGAGCCCGACACGCCGTAGAGCAGCGACATGCCGTAGAGCAGGATCGCCGAGGCGAACACACCCATCAGCAGGTACTTGAGGCCGGCCTCGTTCGACTTGAGGTCCCGCTTGCGCCAGGCGGCCATCAGGTAGGCGGGGATCGAGACGAGCTCGATGGCGACGAAGATCGTGATCAGGTCGCGGGCCGACGTCATCACCATCATGCCGAGCAGCGACGCACTGACCAGCTGGTAGAACTCGCTGTCGTAGTAGTCGCCCTCGGCCATGTAGTTGGTGGCCAACAGCACGATCACGTAGCCCGACAACAGGAAGATCCCCTTGAGGATCAGGGCGTAGTGATCGACGACGTAGGCGCTGTCGAACATCGAGCGGGGCAGCTCGTCGCCGTCGTTCCACAGCGTGAACACCGGGATCATCGCCACCAGGAACGACAGGCTGGTGAGGGTGGGGATCAACCGCCGAGCCCGCTCCAGGAAGACGAGATCGACGACCGTGATGAGCGCGCCGAGGGCGAGCAGGGTGAGCTCGGGGGCAGCGGCGTGCCAGTCGATCGGCGGTCGGACGAAGCCGTCGACGGCCTCGGTCTGGGCCAGGAAGGAGAGGGTGGCGAGCATGAGGAGCGAGACCTGATCAGTTGCCGACGGAGGCGATGGCGTCGGCCAGGTTGGTGATGGCGCCGTCGGTCACGTCGAAGATGAGGCTGGGCAGGAAACCGAAGGCGACGATGAGCACCAACAGCGGGATCCAGGCGATCCACTCGGTGGCGACCACGTCGTGGATGTGGGGATCGTTCTCGAACTCCTCCGAGGGGCGGCCGAAGGCGGTGCGCTGGAGGAGCCACAGCAGGTAGGCGGCGGCGAGCACGGTGCCCAGCGCAGCGACGACCATGTAGCCACGGAACAGCCCGACGGGCACGCCGTCGGCCGGCTGGTAGGCGGCGAGGATGGCCGGGAACTCGCCCCAGAACCCGGCGAGGCCGGGCAGGCCGAGCGAGGCCATGGTGCAGAAGCCGAGGATCCAGCCCAACCGCGGGGCCTGGATCAGGAGGCCACCGAGACGCTTGATCTCGAGGGTGTGGAAGCGATCCTTCACCGAACCGGCGATGAAGAAGAGCATGCCGGTGATCAGGCCGTGGGCGACCATGCCGAAGATGGCGGCGTTCATGCCGAAGTCGGTGAGGGTGGCGATGCCGAGCATCACGTAACCCATGTGGGCCACCGACGAGAAGGCGATCAGGCGCTTCATGTCGGTCTGGGCCAGGCAGCCGAGGGCGCCGTAGATGATGCCGATCACCGCGAGGAGACCGATCCACGGGGCCCACTCGATGGCGGCCTCGGGGAGGATCTGGATGGCGATGCGGATGAAGCCGTAGGTGCCGAGCTTGAGCAGCACGGCGGCCAGGATCACCGAGCCCTGGGTCGGCGCCTGGGTGTGGGCGTCGGGCAGCCAGGTGTGGAACGGGAACATCGGCACCTTGATGCCGAAGCCCATGAACATGCCGCCGAACATCAGCACCTGCGAGCTGAGCTTGATGTCGTTGGCCTCGACCTGCTGGGCGAGCTCGACCATGTTGAAGGTCTGGGAGCCGGTGAGCCAGTAGAGGGCCAGGAAGCTGACCAGCATGAGGGCCGACCCGAACAGGGTGTAGAGGAAGAACTTGATCGAGGCGTAGAGACGCTGCTCGCCGCCCCACACGCCGATCATGAAGTACATCGGCAGGAGCACGACCTCGAAGAACACGAAGAACAGCACCAGGTCCTGGGCCACGAAGCTGCCGAGCATGCCGGTGTGGAGCACCAGGATCAGCATCAGGAAGGCCTTCGGGTTGCCCGGGGCCGGGATGTGGTTCCACGAGTAGATGATGACGAGCGGGACCACCAGCAACGTGAGGGCGATCAGCGGCATGGAGATGCCGTCGATGCCGACCGTGTAGCGGGCGTTGACGACGCTGATCCAGTCGGCGTCGACGACGTAGTGCAGGTCGCCCCAGGCCTCGGAGCCGAGGCCGTAGAAGTCGCCGACCAGGAGGAACCCGACCACGGCGGTGGCGAGCGAGGTGAGAAGAGCGATGCTCTTGTGGTTCTCCTCTTGGTCGCCGGGCAGCAGCATCATGGCCAACACGCCGACGAGCGGCAGGAAGACCATCGTGGTGATGCCCCAGTCGTTCAGGAAGCTTTCCATCGTTACTTGTTCCTCACACGGCGATGATGAACACCGCAGCCAGGGTGGCGGCTGCGCCGAACATCAGGGTTGCGTACTGGCGGATCTTGCCGGACTGGATCCGACGAAGGAGCTGACCGGAGCCCGAGGCGGAGATGCCCGAGCCGTTGACGAGGCCGTCGATGGCCCCCTGGTCGATGAATCGGTAGACGTAGCGACCGGCACCGACGGTGAGCTTGCCCGTGGTGTTGATCACGCCGTCGAGGACGTTCTGGTTGAACCAGTAGGCGGCCTTCGCCAGGGGGCCCTTCGTGGCCCCGGCGATGATGCCGGTGTAGAGGTGATCGAGGTAGTACTTCTCGACGAGGAAGGTGTGGCCGGCACGCACCAGGGCGTTGTTGGCGACGGGGCCGTCGGTGTACTCGGTGGCCTTGGAGTCGATGCGGTAGAGCCGCTTGTAGTAGCTCCACACGATGAAGGCCGAGAAGAGGCCGATCGACGTGGCGACGATGGCGAGGCTGAAGCTCGGCACACCGTGGGCGATCTTCGGGAAGCTCTTGATCCCGGCCGGCTCGACCCAGTGCTCGAAGGTGAGACCGATGCGGCTGCCGAGGATCGGGAGCTGCTTGGGCACGTTGAGGAAGCCGGCGAACACGGCGCCCACGGCGAGGATGATCAGCGGGACCGTGATGCGCGGGCCGCTCTCGTGGGGGTGGGCGTGGCCGCGGTACTGGCCGAAGAAGGTCAGCCAGATCACCCGGGTCATGTAGCCGGCGGTCATCGCCGCAGCGATCATCCCGAAGATGAAGGGGATGTAGTAGGTGCCGTTGCCGCCCGTGCCGGGCCAGACGCCGGCGCCGACCAGGATCTCGTCCTTCGACCAGAAGCCGGCGAGCGGCGGGATGCCGGCCAGGGCACCCGAGGCGATCAGGAAGGTCCAGAACGTCTTCGGCATGTACTTGCGAAGACCGCCCATGTCGGCCTTCATGTCGAAGCTGTGGTGGCAGGCGTGCGACACCGAACCGGCGCCGAGGAAGAGGCACGCCTTGAAGATGGCGTGGGTGAAGAGGTGGAACATGGCGGCCGTGTAGGCGCCGACGCCGAGGGCGAGGACCATGTAGCCGAGCTGCGACACCGTCGAGTAGGCCAGGACCTTCTTGATGTCGGTCTGGACGAAGGCGAGGGCGCCACCACCGATACAGGTGAGGCCACCGATGAAGGCCATCGCGTTGAGCGTGCCGCCGTCGATGCCGAAGCCGATGTAGAACACGGCGTAGAGGCGGCCGATCATGTAGACGCCGGCGACCACCATCGTCGCAGCGTGGATCAGCGCGGAGACCGGGGTCGGGCCGGCCATGGCGTCGGGCAGCCAGGTGTGGAGCACGAACTGCCCCGACTTCGACATCACGGCCGCCATCAGGCAGAGGCCGGCGATCATCAGGGTGTTCTTGGGGATCTCTCCCGCCACGGCCATCTCGTTGATCTTCGTGATGTCGAAGGTCTTGCCGGCGGCGAAGTAGAGGATGATCATGCCGACGAGCAGGCCGATGTCGCCGACGCGGTTGGTGAGGAACGCCTTGAGGGCGGCGTCGGAGTTGGGTTTCTCCTCCCACCAGTGGCCGATCAGGGAGAACGAACAGACGCCGACCAGCTCCCAGCCGACGATCAGCTGGATCGTGCTCGAGCTGAGCACCATGAACAGCATCGAGGCCGTGAACAGCGACAGGAACGCGTAGTAGTGGGTGTAGCGACGGTCGCCCGCCACGTAGTCGGTGGAGTAGATGTGCACCAGCGACGAGATGAAGGTGACGACGACGAGCAGCATCACCGACTGGCCGTCGACCAGGGTGCCGACCGTGATGTCGGAGCCACCGTCGTCGACGTCGCCGCCGTTGGAGAACCAGGTGACGTCGTTGATCACCGGCTCGGGCGTGGAGTGGGCCTCCTCGCCCTCGGCGGCGGCCAGGGCGAACTCGCCGATCGCCGTCTCACCGTCGACGACGAGCAGCCCGTGCTCCTCGTCCTCGGCGTGATCCGCGTCCTCCGCATGGGAGTCGTCCTCGGCGTGATCCGCGTCGTCTGCGTGGGAGTCGTCCTCGGCGTGGTCGCCGTCCTCGGCGTGGTCGTCGTCCTCGGCGTGGTCGCCGTCCTCGGCGTGGGTGTCGGACTCGTGGGCGTGGGAGACGTCGCTCGAGTAGCCGATCCAGCTCACCGCCATCGCCAGGGCGAGCACGAATGAGACCAGGACGGCGGGGATGCCGATCCAGTGGGCGGCGATACGGAGCTTCTTCGCTCCGAACAGGATGAGCAGGAAGGAGCCCGTCATGATCGCGGGGATCAGGCCGGCCCACCGGAGGATCTCCGGGGGTTCGACCGTGTGGGCGGCTTCGGCGGCGAGAAGGTGAATCACGTACGAGGCTCCCCGGTCAGCCCTGGAGCAGGTCGGCTTCGGCGACGTCGATGCTGCGACGGTTGCGGTAGATCAACAGCACGACGGCCAGACCCACGCCCACCTCGGCAGCAGCCACGGCGATGACGAACAGAGCGAAGACCTGGCCCATGACGTTCTCGTTGAACGTGCCGAAGGCGACCAGGTTGATGTTGACGGCGTTGAGGATGAGCTCGATCGACATCAGCACGAGCACACCGTTCTTGCGGGCGAGCACGCCGTAGACGCCGATGCAGAACAGGATCGCGGCGAGGAAGAGGAACTGGTTCAGAAACACTGGGGGGCTCCTCTCAGTCTCGCCGTGCCACGACGACGGCCCCGATGAGGGCGGCGAGCAGGAGAACGGACACGGCCTCGAAGGGCACGATGTAGGTGCTGAAGATCGAGTCGGCGACCTGGGTGGTGGTCTGGGGCTGGGCGGCGGCCGGGATCTCGATGTCGGAGAAGGCCTCCCACAGCGAGTAGCCCATGACCGCTCCGAGGATGGCAGCCACGAGCGCAGCGATCCACTTCTGATCGTGATCGAGGTCGGGGTCGGGTCCGAGCTTGGCCCGGGTGAGCATCACGCCGAAGAGCAGCAGCACCAGGATGGCGCCGATGTAGACCATGATCTGGGTCGCAGCGGCGAACTCGGCACCGAGGATGACGTACTGGGCGGCGACGCCGGCGAGCACGATCAGCAGGTAGAGCGCAGCGTGGACCACGTTCTCGGTGGTGACGAGCTTGAGGGCGGCACCGATCATGACCAGGGCGATCAGACCGAAGAAGCCGTTGATCACCCACTGCTCGGTGTCGGTGAGCGCGGCCGCTTCGGCGGCCAGCACGGGGAGGGAGGTCAGGGCGGCGATCATCAGGGGCGAGGCACCTTCTTGACCTTGGCCTCCGAGCCGGCCTCGTAGGACTCGAACTCCGGCACGGTCTCCATCCACTCGGCGAGACGCGACTTGTCGTGCAACAGGTCGGAGATCTTCGGCTCGGAGTACTCGTACTCCGGGCTCCAGAACAGCGCCTCGAAGGGGCACACCTCGACGCAGATCCCGCAGTACATGCAGAGACCGAAGTCGATGTCGAAGCGGTCGAGCTTGTTGACGGTGCGGGGCTTGCCGCCGGCCCGACGGGGCGGGGCGAGGGTCTTGTGACCCTCGATGTAGATGCACCAGTCGGGGCACTCACGCGAGCAGAGCATGCACGCGGTGCAGTTCTCCTCGTTGAGGGCGATCACGCCGCGCGCACGGGGCGGCGGGTCTTCCTTCTCGTGCGGGTACTGGACGGTCTCCGCACCCTTGGTGACCGTCTTGACGATCTCCTTGAAGGTGATGCCGAGGCCACCGACCACTCCGGGAACCAGGCCCATCAGCGCACCTCCTCGTGCATCTCGCTCCTCCGGCCACACATGCGGCGCACAGTGTCGCAGCTCGCCGGCCGAACCACACGTTCCGTTCCGAGGGCCCGCATCAGAAGGCCACCTTCAGGACGCCGGTGATGGCGATGTTGACCAGCGCCACCGGGATGAGGACCTTCCAGGCGAAGCGCTGGAGCTGGTCCTCACGGAAGCGAGGGTAGGTGAATCGCACCCAGTAGATGACCGCCGTGATCAGCAGCATCTTGACCAGCATCACGAGCGGGCCGAGCACGTTGAACAGGGGCGAGTCCCACTCGATGCCGAGCAGGTCGGTGACGAAGGGCGGCACCGACCAGCCACCGAGGAACAGGACCGAGCCGAGGAAGGCGAACATGTTCGCGGTGGCGAACTCACCGATGAAGAACATCAGGAAGCGGAAGCCCGTGTACTCCGTCATGTAGCCGGTGACGAGCTCGGACTCGGCGATCGGCATGTCGAACGGGGTCTGGGTGAGCTCGGCCTGCACGGCGATCATGAAGAGCAGGAAGCCGACGATCTGGGTGAGGATGAACGGGTTGCCGATCGCCCCCCAGCCGAAGATCTCCTGCTGGTTCTGGGCGGCGACGATGCCCTGCAGGTTGAGGGTGCCGGCCTGGATGACGACGCCGACGACGGCGAGGATCAGCGGCAGCTCGTAGGCGATGAGCTGACCGGCTGCTCGCAGACCGCCGAGCAGCGAGTACTTCGAGGCCGACGCCCAGCCGGCCATCAGGATGCCGACCACGCTGACCGAGCTGACGGCGAGGGCGAAGAAGATGCCGGTGTCGAGGTTGGTGAACGACGCCTCGGGGCCGAACGGGATCACCACCGCCAACAGGAACGTGCTCATCAGCACGATGTAGGGGGCGAGGGCGAAGATCGACCGATCGGCCTTCAGGGGGAAGATGTCCTCCTTCTGCAGGTTCTTGCCGACCTCGGCGAGGAGCTGCATCGACCCGTAGGGGCCGGCCTCCATCGGGCCGAGACGGCTCTGCATGAACGAGACCATCTTGAACAGGTAGAGGTAGACGGTGGCACCCGCCGGCAGGAGCACGGCCACGAGGGCGAACACCATCCGGAAGATGGTGTCTCCCCACCAGGGCCAGTCCTCGAAGAAGTACTCGGCGGCGAGCATCGGCGCGCTGGTCATCGATCGATGTCTCCAAGGATGAAGTAGAGGCTCGCCAGGATCGTGATCACGTCGGGAACATAGGTGCCCTTGAGCAGCCACGGGGTGATCGACATGTTGTTGAAGCTGGCGGTCCGGATCTTGACCCGGAACGGGGTGAGGCCACCCTGGCTGACGACGTAGTAGCCCATCACACCGAGGGGGTTCTCGGTCTCGACGTAGGCCTCGCCCTCGGGCACCTTGATGATGCGGGGCACCTTCGCCATGATCGGGCCGCTCGGCATCGAGTCGAGGAGCTGCTCGACGATCGAGATCGACTCACGCACCTCCTGGAGCCGCACCCAGCAGCGGGCGTAGGCATCGCCGTCGGGGTGGGTGATGACCTTCCAGTCGGCCTTGTCGTAGGCGAGGCCGGTGGGGTTGTCGCGACGCAGGTCCCAGTCGACGCCGGAGCCACGGATGTTGGCGCCGCTCAGACCGTAGGACAGGCCGATGTCGGCCGGGATCAGGCCGATGCCGCGGGTGCGGGCGGTGAAGATCTCGTTGCCGAACAGCAGGTCCTCGATCGTGTCGAGGAAGTTGCGGATCTTGCCGAGCACCTGGTTGGTCTCGGCGATCCAGCCGGCGGGGAGGTCGTCCTTCACGCCGCCGATGCGGTCGAAGTTGGGGTGGAACCGTCCGCCGGTGGCCGCCTCGATCTGGTTGAGCACGTGCTCGCGATCGCGGAAGGCGTAGAACACCGGGGTGAGGGCGCCGAGCTGCACGCCGAGGTCGCCCAGGAACAGGGTGAGGTGGGAGATGCGGCCGAGCTCGAACAGGATCGTGCGGATGTACTGGGCCCGGGGCGGGGCCTCGATGTCCATCAGCTGCTCGCAGGCGAGGATGAAGGGCACCTCGTTGGCGAAGCTGCCGAGCCAGTCGATCCGGTTGACCAGGGTGGTCACCTGCGGATACGAGCGGACCTCGGTGAGCTTCTCGTAGCCTCTGTGCATGTAGCCCATCACCGGCTCGGCGGCGACGACCTGCTCGCCGTCGAGGCGGGCGACGATGCGCAGCGTGCCGTGGGTCGCGGGGTGCTGGGGGCCGATGTTGAGGGTCATGCCCTCGGCCTCGAGCTCGACGTTGACGCGAGCGTCCGCGGCCTGGGCGGCCACGTAGGCCAGCTGGCGGCGGTCGGAGATGGCGGTCATGCCTCGCCTCCCTCGGCTTCGATGTTGGTCGTGCTGGGTCCGGCCTCGACCGCGGGGGCGGCGTCGCCCTCGGGCTGGCCTGCCTCGCCCTCCGGCAGTGCTTCCTGCACCTCCGGCATCGGCTCGACGTCGACGATGCCGGGCCACGGCTTCACGAGCCGGGCGGCGAGGGGGAAGTCCTTGCGGAGCGGGAAGCCCTCGAAGTCGCCGGGCAGGTAGAGGTTGCGCAGGCCGGGGTGGCCGGCGATCTGGATGCCGAACATCTCCCAGACCTCCCGCTCGTGCCACTCGGCACCGGGGTAGTCGTTGGTCCAGGTGGCGACGGTCAGGGTGTCGTCGGGGACGTCGCACTTGAGGTTGACGCCGAGGCCGGTCGTCAGGTTGTGGACCCGGGCCAGCATCTGGAAGCGGGTGTCGCCGCCGGCGTAGCCGGAACGCTGCCCCTCGGCTTCGTCGTCGTCGCCGTCGCCGTCGAGCCCGAGGGCCTTGTCGACCTCGGAGTCCATCGAGCGCCCGAAGGGCGACGGCAGCCAGTCGATCGCCGACAGGTAGTTGAAGAACCGGAACCGCTGCCGGTCGTGGAGGTACTCGGCGGTCGTGGCCCAGGCGTCGGGGGTGACCCGCACCCACAGGTCGAGGCCGGGCAGGAGGTGGCTGTCGACGACGTCGTCGCCCAGCTCGCCGGCGATGGCCTCGAGAAGGGCCTGCCGGGCCTCGTCGACCGGACCCTCGGTGGTCTCGACGTCGGTGGTGGTGTCGCTCATCAGCCCACCGCCTCGGTGCCGGCGATCGCCAGGGGATCGCGGTTCCACTTCTCGGCCATGTCCTCGTTCTGGATGATCTCCTGGAGGAGCACGATGCCCTCGAGGAGGGCCTCGGGGCGGGGCGGGCAGCCGGGCACGTACACGTCGACGGGGATGATCTGGTCGACGCCCTTGGTGACCGAGTAGCTGTCCCAGTAGGGGCCGCCACAGTTGGCGCACGATCCCATCGAGATGACGTACTTGGGCTCGGGCATCTGCTCGTAGAGGCGGCGGATGGCCGGGGCCATCTTGTCGGTGACGGTGCCCGACACGCACACGAAGTCGGACTGGCGCGGGCTGGCGGGCAGCGGGATCACGCCGAGGCGCATCACGTCGTAGCGGGGCGAGCCGAACGCGGCGCCCATCTCGATGGCGCAGCACGCGAGGCCCCACTGGTACACCCAGAGGCTGTACTTGCGGCTGGTGTTGAGCAGCGTGGTCAGGGGCTTCGGCAGCTTCCCGGATTCGACCAGACCCATGCGTGTGACTCTCTCTCCTACTCGATCAGAACTACGGGGCGTGGGCTCAGACCCAGCGGAGGACGCCCTTGCGCCAGGCGTAGGCCAGGCCCAGGGCGAGGATGAAGATGAAGATCACCATCTCGACCAGGCCGAACCACCCGAGGACCTCGAGGCGCATGGCCCACGGGAAGATGAAGACGGCCTCGACGTCGAACATGACGAAGAGGAGGGCGAAGATGTAGTAGCGGATCTGGCTCTGCGACCAGCCATCCCCCACCGGGTCGACGCCCGACTCGTAGTTCTGGGTCTTCCCGCGCGTGGGTCGGCTGGGACGGAAGATGCTCGCCAGGCCGATGAAGGCACCGACGAGTCCCATTGCGAGCAGCCCGAAGAGGCCGACGACGGCATAGTCACGGAGGAAGTCCGACACGGGGTCGGATGCTAGCCCTGGAAATCGGGCCTGACCAAGACCGAGATCAGTCTTTTGGAGCCAAAACCAGTGCCGCGAGGGGCGGAAGGTCGACGACGAGGCTGAACGGGCGTCCATGCGACGCAGCGTCGCTCGCCTCGACGGTGGTCACGGAGCGATGTCCGCTCCCTCCGAAGGCCGGGTCGTCGCTGTCCGCGACGACCTCCCACGTGCCCCCGACGGGCACCCCGAGGCGGTAGCCCTCCCGGGGGACGGGGGTGAGATTGAGGATCGCGAGGACCGGTCGGGCGTCGGGGTCGGGCTCGCCGTCGACGATCGCGGTGCGCACCCACGCGAGCACGGAGTTCTCGCCGTCGTCGAGCACGACCCAGGAGAACGATTGGGCGTCCTGTTCCCCGAGGTGGAGGGCCGGCTCGCCGGCGTAGAGCTCGTTGAGACGCGCCACCCAGGCCTGCACGCCGGCGTGGGGGGCGAGGTCGAGCTGGTCCCAGGCCATCGGGTGGTCGTGGTTCCACTCGGGGCCGTGGCCGAACTCCGACCCCATGAAGAGCAGCTTCTTGCCGGGCTGGAGCCACTGGTCGGCGTAGAGCAACCGCAGGTTGGCGAACTGCTGCCAGGCGTCACCCGGCATCTTGGCCAGGATCGACCCCTTGCCGTGGGTCACCTCGTCGTGGCTGAGGGGCAGCACGTAGTGCTCGGTGAAGGCGTAGACGTTGCGGAACGTGATCCGGTCGTGGTGGAACCGCCGGTGGATCGGATCGTGGTCGAAGTACTCGAGGGTGTCGTGCATCCACCCCATGTCCCACTTGTAGTGGAACCCGAGGCCGCCGCTGTCGACGGGTCGGGTGACGCCGGGGAAGGCCGTCGACTCCTCGGCGATCGTCAGGACGTCGGGGTGGGCCTCGCCGATCGTGGCGTTGAGCTGCTGCAGGAAGCTGATCGCCTCGAGGTTCTCGCGGCCGCCGTACTCGTTGGGCACCCACTCGCCCTCGTTGCGGGAGTAGTCGCGGTAGAGCATCGACGCGACGGCGTCGACCCGGATCCCGTCGATGTGGTAGCGCTCGATCCACGACAGCGCGCTCGACACGAGGAACGACCGCACCTCGTGGCGGCCGTAGTTGAAGATGTAGCTGTTCCAGTCGGGATGCCACCCCTCCTTGGGGTCGCCGTGCTCGTAGAGGTGCGACCCGTCGAAGGTGCCGAGGCCGAAGTCGTCGTTCGGGAAGTGCGACGGCACCCAGTCGAGGATCACGCCGAAGCCGCGCTGGTGCATGCCGTCGACGAAGGCCATGAACTCGGTCGGCAGTCCGTAGCGGGCGGTCGGCGCGAAGTAGGAGGTCGTCTGGTAGCCCCACGAGCCGTAGAAGGGGTGCTCGGTCACCGGCAGGAGCTCGACGTGGGTGAAGCCGGTCGCCTCGAGGTGGGCGGAGAGCGGCTCGATCAGCTCGAGCCACGACAGGCTGCGGTGCGCCGTGGTGTGGCGCCAGGAGCCGACGTGCATCTCGTAGATCGAGATCGGCTGGTCGTGACGCTGGGTGACGCCCCGCTCGGTCATCCAGGCGGTGTCGTTCCAGCGGTAGGCGAGGTCGGTGACGACCGAGGCGGTGGCCGGTGGCAGCTCGGCGGCGAAGGCGACGGGGTCGGCCCGCTCGACGTCGTAGCCGTGCCGGGTGCGGATCCGGTACTTGTAGCGCTGCCCGACCCGCGCCTCGGGGATCTCGCCCGCCCACAGGCCGGAGTGGCCCTGCGGTGCGAGTCCGTGGTCGTCGCGCACCTCCCAGCCGTTCATGTCGCCGACGACCCAGACCCGCTCGGCCTCGGGGGCCCACACCGCGAACCGCCGGCCGACGTCACTCCAGGTGTGGAGCGGCTGGGCGCCCAACACGTCGAACAGGCGGCTGTGGGCGCCTTCGTTGAACAGCCAGCGGTCGTGTTCCGGGATCAGCACACGGTTCCCTTCGGACGTGGGGCCGCGCAGCCAAGGACGAGGCGACGCGAACGACGGATCGACGCCCGGGTCGACGCCCGACCCGACGGCTGCACGACGGGTGGTGCGGGAAACCTAGCCGCTCGCAGCGGCGGTGGCGGACGGTGGTCGGGAGTCACCGAGTGCGCCGCTGCCGCGGCGGCGACGTCCGGGCCCGGGTGACGGTGCGGGCCTTGCTGGCGGCCGCGGTGGTCGGGGTGCGGAGCATCGTGAACGGCTTGACCGGCGCCTTCGCCACGCTGGCGAGGCCGCCGATGATGCGGTCGGTCCGGTCGCGGGGCAGGCGGATCAGGTCGATCTTGACGAAGATGGCCATGCTGACGACGGCGATGAAGGCCATGATCGCGGTGACCACCCACCAGCTGTTGCGCCGGTCGGCGGCCGGGAGGTGGGCGACGTTCATGCCGTACCAGCCCGTGATCAGGCTGAGGGGCAGCAGGACCGCCGAGTAGACGGCGAGGAGGGTCGTCGCCTTGGACTGGATGTCGGCCGACGCCCCCCGGTAGGTGTCGAGGGTGTCGGTGAGCAGCCCGCGGGCGGTGGCCAGGGCCTCGACGACGGAGTTGTGGACGTCGTAGGCGTCGTCGAGCAGATCGACGGCGCCCTCCCCGATCAGGGTGCGGTTGCGCACCCGGAGCTCGCCGAGGGCGAGGAGCTGGGGCCGCAACATCTGGCGCACCGTCGCCTCCTCACGACGCAACACCTGGATCTCGCCGAGCACGGTCGGGTCCGCGTCGAGGGCGGCGGCCGCGAGGCCGTCGATGCGGGCCTCGATCGCGTTGGCGACGTTGAAGTAGCGGCGTCCCACCACCTCGGCGAGCTGACCGAAGAGTTCGTCGGCGTCGTGCTCGGCGAGGTGGGCGTGCTTCTGCACCGCCGCCCAGAGCCAGTCGATCCCGACGACCCGCTCGGCGTGCACGGTCACGAACACCTTGGGGGCGATGAAGCAGTCGACCTCGTGGGTGTCGACCCGGTCGCCCTCGGCGGTGAGTCCGTGGAGCACGACGAAGAGGTGGTCGCCGTGGTCGTCGTACTTCGGCAGCTGCTCGACGTCGAGCACGTCCTCGATCGCCGACTCGGCGAACCCGAAGCGCGCGCCCAGCTCGTCGAGCAGGGCGGCGTCGACCCCGGCAACGTCGAGCCAGATCAACCGGCCCTCCGCCCGCAGCGCATCGAGCTCGTCGATGTCGTGGGGCTTGAGCGGTCGGCCGGGTTCGGGTCGAGCGAGGAGGCGCATCGTCACTGACTCCATCTTGTCAGCCATCTTGTCAGCCTCCATCTTGTCAGCCTCTCCCGCTAGTCGGTGCGGAGCTGGTCGACGGGGGCGAAGTCGTCGTCGAGGATCCCGGCGTCGCCGATCAGCTCGGCGGTGGCGGCCTCGTCGAGCACGACCCCGTCGGCCGGGTCGACCACGATCGGCGGCAGTGGGGCGTGGGACGCCAGCACGATCTGGTTGCGCGACCGGCCGCCGAGCACCTCGTCCTCGGCCGGCACGATGATCGCCACGTGGTCGAAGGTCTCGGCCAGGGTGGCCAGCTCGGCCCGCACGAAGTCGAGGGGGCCGCCGTCGATCAGGTTGAGGGCGATCACCCCGTCGGGGGCGAGGACCCGGTCGATCTCGGCGACGTACTGCCGGGTCGTGAGCTGCCACGGCACCGTGTAGCCGCTGAAGGCGTCGCCGACGACGACGTCGTAGCGGTCGGCGGCGAGCTCGCGGATCGTGAGCCGGGCGTCGCCGGTGAGCACCTCGAGCCGCTCGTCGGTCTCGAGCCCGAGCCGGTCGCGGGCGACCTCGACCAACTGGTCGTCGACCTCGAGCACCGTCTGGGAGGCGGCGTCGCCCCACGTCGCCCGCACCGAGCGGGGGAACGAGAAGCCGGCGCCCCCGATGTGGAGGACGTCGATGCCGTCGGCGGCGACCTCGGTC
This sequence comes from Acidimicrobiales bacterium, assembly GCA_052032035.1. Lineage (GTDB taxonomy): Bacteria > Actinomycetota > Acidimicrobiia > Acidimicrobiales > SZUA-35 > JAWSVN01. Next base: position 24,319 of record JBPEXC010000143.1, read on the forward strand.
GGCTGCCCGGGCGGGCCGATCTGGGCGGTGGTCACGTCGCGGAACAGCCGCAGGTAGCGGAACTCGAGGTGGCTGGGGTCGTCGGGCACCACGTAGGAGTTGCGCACCCCGTCGAGCACGACGGCGATCCCGTACGGGGCCTCCGGGTCGTCCTGCAGGTCGACGCAGACGTAGGGCGTCTCGAGGGTGCAGGGGTCCGGCGCCCACCACGAGCCGACCCCGACCGCCGCGATGCCGGCGAGCGCGGCCGGGGCGTTGCGCCCCGCCAGCGGCGACGTGCCGGCCGAACGGGCCAGCCCGATGATCGTGGCGATCCCGCCGAGCACCAGGAGGAGGCCGACGCCGACGACGATGCGACGGGTCGGGAAGTGGACGACGAGCACGAAGCCGGTGCCGAAGGTGCCGAGGAGGGCTCCCGCCGTGCCGACGGCCGACAGGTTGCCGACGACGCGCCCGGCCCGACCGACGTCGTCGATCAGCAGCGCCGCGACCAACGGGGTGACCGTCGCCAGGACGGTGGCGGGGGCGAGGAAGGTGAGCGCGGTGAGCATGACGATCACCGCCGGCGAGGGCGTGACGGGCTCGCTGAACACGCCGGCGATCAGGGGCGCCAGCCACGAGGTGACGCCGCCGAGGATCAGGACGGGTCCGAGCAGGCGCTCGGGCCTCGACCGGTCGGCCATCACGCCGCCGATCGCGTTGCCGGCGGCGATGCCGGCCAGGACGGTGCCGATCACGGCGGTGTAGGTCTCGAGCGACTCGCCGATGATCGGGGCCAACAAGCGCCCGGCCACGATCTCGAGCACCAGGATGGCGGCGGAGGTGAAGAAGACGAGGGCGACGGCCCAGCCGGCGGGCAGGCCCGGCGCGGCCGGGGCGGGCGGCGACGAGCCGGGTTCGGTGAGCACCGCCCCAGTGTGCCGTCGGTGGGCGAGGGTCCGGTCGCGGGCAGACTGGAGGGGTGTTGAAGATCGGACCGATCGACGTCGCCACCCCCGTGGTGCTCGCCCCGATGGCGGGGGTGACCAACGCGCCGTTCCGCACCCTGTGCCGCCGCTTCGGCGGGGGTCTCTACGTGTCGGAGATGATCTCGGCGCGGGCGCTGGTCGAGGGCAGCGACAAGACCCACAAGCTCGCCAGCTTCGCCGACGACGAGGACGTGCGGTCGCTCCAGCTGGCCGGGGTCGACCCGACCTTCATGGGCCGGGCCGTCGAGCTGCTCGTCGAGCGCGACCGCGTCGACCACATCGACCTCAACTTCGGCTGCCCGGTGCGAAAGGTCACCCGCCACGGCGGCGGTGGCGCGCTCCCCTACAAGCGGCGGCTGTTCGCCGCCGTGGTGAAGGCGGCCGTCGACGCCGCCGGCTCGGTGCCGGTGACGGTGAAGATGCGGGTCGGCATCGACGACGAGCACCACACCTACCTCGACGCCGGGCGCACCGCCGCCGAGCTCGGGGTGGCCGCCGTCGCCCTGCACGGCCGCACGGTCGCCCAGCTCTACTCGGGCACGGCCGACTGGTCGACGATCGCCCGCCTGAAGGAGACCGTGGCCGCCAGCGCCAACAGCGTGCCGGTGCTCGGCAACGGCGACATCTGGGAGGCGGCCGACGCCCTGGCGATGATGGAACAGACCGGGTGTGACGGCGTGGTGATCGGCCGGGGCTGCCTCGGGCGTCCGTGGCTGTTCGGCGAACTCGCCGAGGCGATGGCCGGCCGACCGGTGCCCGACGCCCCCACCATCGCCGAGGTCCGTCCCGTGATGCTCGAGCACGCCGCCGCCCTGCTCGACTGGTTCGGGCCCCGCAAGGGGGTGCGGGAGTTCCGCAAGCACACCGGCTGGTACCTCAAGGGCTACCCGGTCGGCGGAGAGGTCCGCAGCAAGCTGGCGCAGATCGACGGTCTCGACGAGCTCGAGACCCTGCTCGCCGGCCTCGCCGACGCCGAGTTGCCGCCGGAGAACCGACGGGTGGCCCGTGGCCACACGCGCGGGCCCCAGGTGGTGGCGCTGCCCGACGGCTGGCTGGGCGACCCCGACGACGACGCCGTGGCCGGCGCCGAGGGCGATTCCGCCACCAGCGGGGGTTAGACCGGCTCGTCGATCGAGTCGTGGGCGAAGAGGGCGCTCGGCGAACGGTCGTCGGCCCGGCGGACCTCGACACGCCGCTCGGCGAACACCTTGGTCCAGTCCTGGTGCACCCGACGTTCGGCGTGGCGCCGACGCTCGGGCTGGTCGAGCTCGGGGTGGTCGAGAAAGGCGGCGGTGGAGTCGAGGGCCTCGACCAGGGCGTCGACGTCGTGATCGCGCACGGCGGTGGCCACCTCGGCCCGTCGCTCGAGCTCACCGGGGTCGCCGCCGGTCGTCATGATCACCAGGGCTCGAGGCACCGCCTCGGCGAGCGAGCCCAGCATCTGCCGCCCGGGGGTGCCGGGCGACAGGTCGGCCAGCACGACGACGTCGGGCAGGGTCTGGTGGGCGACGTCGACCGTCATCACGGCGTTGGGTGCCGTGGCGACGACCTGGAAACGAGGATGGTTCGCCGCCACGCGTTCCACGACCTGCGACTGGAGCGGATCGGCGATCCCGACCACCATGCGATAGAGGGACGACATGTCACCTCCATCGGCGGGGTGGCGCCCCCTCTTGAGCCGCGGCGGCGCGTCAGGGGGCGAGGATGACGAAGACCTCGGCCGCCCGGGCCAGCACGTCCTCCCCCAGCTGCGGGAACACGCCCCACACGATGGTGAAGGCGGCGGCGAAGGCGACGACGGCCACGCCGGTGATCGGCAGCTGGGCGTCGGTCCCGGCCAGGAGACCGGCGGGGGTGGCGTCGTCGAGGGCGACGGCCCCGTCGGCATCCGCGGGCTCGTCGTCGGCGTGCACGGCGGCACCCTCGGCGAGGGGGCCGTCGTCGAGGAACATGGCGACCACGATGCGCAGGTAGAGGAAGGCGGCGACGACGGCGGCCAGCATGGCCAGACCGGCGAGCACGTAGGCCTCACCGTCGACCGCGGCCACGATCACCCGGAACTTCGCCATGAAGCCCGAGGTGAACGGCACCCCGGCCTGGGCGAAGAGCAGGACGGCGAACAGGGCGCTCACCAGGGGCTGGCGGCGGGCGAGGCCCCGGAAGGCGTCGACGCCCGTGGCGTCGTCGCCCCGGCCGCTCACCAGCGAGATCACGCCGAAGCTGCCGACGACCAGCACCGAGTAGGCGAGCAGGTAGAAGGCGAGGGCCCGCATCCCGGAGCGCATCACGTCGTCGTCGGGCGTGCCCGCCGCGTGGACGGCGACCAGCATGAAGCCGGCGTGGTTGATCGAGGAGTAGGCGAGCATCCGCTTCACGTCGGTCTGCACGATGGCGAGGAACGAACCGACCAGGAGGGTGAGGAAGGCCATGGCGGCCACGACCGGCCGCCAGTCGGACGACACCTCGCCGAGCCCGATGACGAGCACGCGGGCCATGGCGGCGAAGGCGGCGACCTTGACCGCGGAGCCCATGAACGACACGACCGGGGTGGGCGCACCCTGGTAGACGTCGGGCGTCCACATCTGGAACGGGGCGGCCGAGACCTTGAAGCCGAAGCCGACCAGGAGCAGGGCGATGCCGACGAGCAGCATCGAGGAATCCGCGTCGGGGGTGAGGAGTCGGTCGTTGGTGTCGCCGAGCGTGCCGGCGATGGCCGAGATCGACGTGGAACCGGTGGCGCCGTAGAGCAGCGCGATGCCGTAGAGGAAGACCGCGGACGACAGGGCGCCGAGGATGAAGTACTTGAAGCCGGCCTCCTGGGAGGCGACCCGCCGCAGGTGGAGGGCGGCCAGCACGTAGACGGCGATCGACAGGATCTCGAGGCCGACGAAGAGCAGGATCAGGTCGTCGGCTGCGGCCATGATCACCCCGCCGGCGGCGGAGATCAGCAGGAGCACGTACCAGTCGGGGGCTTCGAGGCCCTCACGCCGCAGGTAGCCGTCGAACAGCAGGGCCACCAGCACGGTGACGATGCAGATGACGAGGGTGACGTAGACGGTGAAGGCGTCGACGATCATCGCCCCGCCCGTGATCGTCAACTGCACCGGCCCCTCGGCCTCGGTCACCCGGTCGTAGATCGGGAGCAGCGAGAACCCGGCGGCGATCCCGATCAGGGCGGTGAGCCCGGCCGGGATGCTGCGGGTGCGGGTGGCGGGCACCAGCGACGTGATCGTCACCAGCAGCACGCCACCGACGCCGAGGATGATCACGGGCCACAGCAGCGACCACTCGACGGGCGGGGTGGCGATGGTCTCCTGGGCGAGCATCAGCCGTGCTCCTCTTCTGTCTCGTCGCTGTGATCAGCATCGTCGCTGTGGTCGGCATCGTCGCTGTGGTCGGCATCGTCGCTGTGATCAGCGTCGTCGCCGTGGCCGTCGCCGTGGCTCTCGGCCTCGAGTTCGGCCTCGTGGAAGGTCGCGATCAGCTCCTCGGCCCCGGCGGGATGGTCGGGCGTCTGCTCCGGGCCGGGCTCGCTGAAGTCGTCGATGTTGGCCTCGAGATGGGCGACGAGGGCGTCGACCGAGGGCTCGATGCGCTCGAGCATCGGCTTGGGGTAGACGCCGAGGAACACGATCAGGCCGAGCAGGGGCAGGATCGCGAGACCCTCCGACCAGCGGAGCTCCTCGAACTCGGCGTTGTCGTCGTCGGGCGTGCCGTGGAACACCCGCTGGTAGGCCCACAGCAGGTAGAGCGCGGCGAGGATCACGCCGGCGACGGCCGGGATCGTCCACCACCGGGCGCCCTGGAAGCCACCGAGCAGGATGAGGAACTCACCGACGAAGCCGTTGAGGCCGGGCAGCCCGACGCTGGAGAGCATCACCAGGGTGAACACGCCGGCGAACACCGGCGCCACCTTCTGGAGCCCGCCGAGGGCTGCGATCTCCCGGGTGTGGCGGCGCTCGTAGATCCAGCCGACCAGGATGAACAGCGCACCGGTGGAGATGCCGTGGTTGACCATCTGGAACACGGCGCCCTGGATGCCCTGGGTGTTGAGCACGAACAGGCCGAGGGCGATGAACCCGAGGTGGGCGACCGACGAGTAGGCGATCACCCGCTTGAGATCCTTCTGCATCGTCGCCACGGCGGCGCCGTAGAGAATGCCGATCACGCCGAGGGTGAGGAAGATCCAGGCCAGGTCGTGGGCGACCTGCGGGAACAGGTAGAGACCGAACCGCAGGTAGCCGTAGGTGCCGAGCTTCAGCATCACGCCGGCGAGGATGACCGAGCCGGCGGTCGGGGCCTCGGTGTGGGCGTCGGGCAGCCAGGTGTGGAGCGGGAACAGGGGCACCTTCACCGCGAACGCGGTGGCGAAGCTGAGGAAGATCAGCGTCTGGGCGGTGGTGCTCAGCTCGGGCACGCGCTGGGCGAGCACCTGCACGTCGAAGGTGAGCTCGCCGGTGGTGCGGGCGGTGAGGAAGGCGAGGGCCACGATGCCGACCAGCATCAGCGCACCGCCCGCCATCGTGTAGAGGAAGAACTTCAGCGCCGCGTAGATCCGGTTGCCGTGGCCCCAGCCGCCGATGAGGAAGTACATCGGCACCAGCACGACCTCGAAGAAGAGGAAGAACAGGAGCAGGTCGAGGGCCATGAACACGCCCATCGAGCCCGCCATCAGGATCATCAGCCACAGGTAGTAGGGCTTGGGATCGTGGTGGTGGTCGGTGGTGAGGATGGCGATGGGGAACAGCACGCCGCTCAGCACGACGAGGAACAACGAGATGCCGTCGATGCCGAGGAACCACTGCAGGCCCAGGTCCTCGACCCACACGCGGCGGGTGACGAACTGGAGACCGGCCTCGGTCTTGTCGAACTCGGCCAGCATCCACAGCGACATGGCGCCCGTGATCGACGACCCGAGCAGCGCCGTCGCCTTGAGCTCGGCCGCCCGGTTGGCGCCGATGAAGGCGAGCAGCACGGCGGTGAGCAGGGGCACGATGATGAGCGCCGGCCCGATCGGGAACGTGGCCGCCTCGTAGGCGGCGTCGGTAGCGAGCACGATCATGCGAACAACCTTGCGATCAGGGCGGCCACGACGACGACCACGCCGCCGATCAGCCCGAGGGCGTACTGCCGGACGAAGCCGGGCTGCAGGACCCGCAGGCCCTGACCGAGCTGGCGGACCCCGGTGGCGACACCGTTGACCGCTCCGTCGACGGCGCCCTTGTCGAACAGGGCGAACCCGTCGAACAGCGAGCGACCGGGGCCGCCCATGAAGGCGGCGAGACCCTTGTCGTAGTGGACGGCGAGGGCGAGTTCGTCGCGCTCGATCTTGGCCGGGTCGGCCTTGCCCCGCAGGTAGACGGCGAAGGCGGACACGATCGCGACGACGCCGACGGCCACGGCGATGACGGCGAGCATCACCTTGGTGGCGGCGGTGGCCGAACCGTGGGCCTCGTTGCCGAACAGGGCGGGCTCGAGCCAGTGGCCGAGGAAGTGGAGGTCGGAGGTGAAGGGCAGGTTCAGCCCGCCACCGACGATCGACAGTCCGGCGAGCACGATCAGCGGGAGGGTCATCGTCCACGGCGATTCGTGGGGGTGGTACTCACGCCGATGGTGGTAGCTCTCGGGCAGGTGCTCCTCGAAGGCCGCCACGTCGGGCGCCGGGGTGAAGGCGGTGACGTGGGCCGGCACGGTCGGGGCGTCGGCCTTCTGGGCCGCGACCGTGTCGATCTCGGCGCGGACCGCACCGGCGGTCTGGGTCGCGTCGGTCGCCGCGCCGACGGCCTCGGCCAGGTTGGCCTGGGCCTTGGAGAGGGCGTCGGCGGCCTTCGGGCCGCCCTTCTCGGCCTTGGTGACGGCCTTCTCGAGCTTGCCGTAGGCCTTCTCGTCGGCCGGATCGCCGGCGGCGAGGGCCTCGCGGGCGGCGACCAGGTCGGCCTCGGCCTTGTCGACGGCCTCGGACCGCTTGGCCACGTCGGCCTCGGCCTTCTCCACGGCCTCGCGGGCCGACACGGCGACCGCTTCGGCCTCCTCGGCCCGGGCCTCGGCGGCGACGACCCGCTGGTCGAAGGCGGCGTCGATCTCGTCCTGGTGGGCGTCGAAGAACCGCACCCGACCGAAGAAGGTGAGGATGACCTGGCGGGTCATGTAGAAGGCGGTCAGCAGGGCGGTGACCAGGCCGATCACCCAGAGCGCCTTGCCGTTGAGGCCCGGCTCGTTCCAGGCGTAGAGCAGGATCTCGTCCTTGGACCAGAAGCCCGCGAACGGCGGCACGCCGGCGATCGCCAGCCAGCCGATGATGAAAGTGCCGGCGGTGATCGGCATGAAGCGGGCCAGGCCACCCATGCGCCGCATGTCCTGCTCGTCGTGCACCCC
>JBPEXC010000144.1:0-8113 GCA_052032035.1 Acidimicrobiales bacterium
CCGGCGCCCAGCCCATCGCGGTCGGTTCTTTGGCGACAACGAACCACACACCGCGGGACAATGGCGACAACGAACCCCATGCGGGCTGATCCTGCCAACGAACCCGGCGCCCAGCCCACTGCGCCCCCTGCCGGCGGTTCTTCGGCAACAACGAACCACACACCGCGGGACAATGACGACAACGAACCCCATGCGGGCTGACCCTGCCACCAGAGTCCGGCGCCCAGCCCACTGCACCCCCCGCCGGCGGTTCTTCGGCAACAACGAACCACACACCGCGGGACAATGGCGACAACGAACCCCATGCGGGCGGAACGTGCCAGTGAAATCCGGGCCGGCGGTGCCGATAGAACTCGGGTGGAAGCTGCTCCGTCCGTCCCGCCCCGCGACCTGATCGTCGACGTCGCCGGCGTCGACCGCTTCTTCGGCGACGTCCAGGCCCTCACCGATCTGACGATCGAGGTCCCCCGCGGCTCGATCACCGTGCTGCTGGGCCCCAACGGAGCCGGCAAGACCACCGCCATCCGCATGATCACCGGCGCCCTCGGTCCCGACCGGGGCTCGGTGCGGGTGTTCGGCCTGGTCCCCGACGGGCCCGACGGCCAGGAGGTCCGCTCTCGCTGCGGCGTGGTGTCGGCCAAGCCGTCGCTCTACGACCGCTTGTCGGGCTGGGACAACCTGCGCTACGCCGCCGAGCTCTACGGCCTCGGACGCGGCACCGGCGCCGACGACCGGATCCGCGAGGCCGCCACCCAGTTCGGCATCGACGCCGCCCTCGACCACCAGGTCGGCGGCTACTCGACCGGCATGAAGACCCGCCTGGCCCTCGCCCGGGCCGTGCTCCACCACCCCGACCTGCTCCTCCTCGACGAGCCGACCAGCGGCCTCGACCCCGAGTCGGCCCACGCCGTGCTCGAACTGATCCGGGACATGACCGGCGAGGGGCGGACCGTGCTGATGTGTACCCACCTCCTGCTCGAGGCCGAGGGCCTCGCCGACGAGGTGGTCGTGATGCAGCACGGCACCAGCCTGCTGTCGGGCGCCCCGAGCGACCTGGCCCGCCAGTTCTGGCCCGACCCGATGGTCACGATCGCCACCGACGGCGGCCTCGGGCTCGACGGCCTCCTGCGCCACGACGGCGTCGTCGGCGGCGACCTCACCCCCGCCGGGGTCGAGCTCCGGCTGCGCGACCTCGCCACCGTGCCGGACCTGGTCGCGACCTTGGTGCGTGCTGGTGCGTCGGTCACCTCCGTGCGCCCCTTCACCCCGACCCTCGAGGACCTCTACTTCGCCGTCCGCCGCGAACACGGCTCGACCGAGGGCGAGCTTCCCCCGCCCGGCGGCGCCACCGGCCGCCCGGCCGCCGGCCGACACACCACCCCGACCCCAGCCGCTGCGGGAGCGAACCGATGAGCACGACCACGACCGAGACCGCGCCGTCGGCCGACCGTCCCTCGCCGCACCGGCGCGACGGCCTCGACTGGGGCCGGCTGTGGACGGTGACCCGCACCGACCTGAAGCAGTTGGCGCAGGCCAAGGACTTCTGGCTGCCGATGACGATCCTCGGCTCGATCTTCTTCGTCTTCGTTCCGACCGTGCTGCTGTTGACCATCACCCGGATCGGCGACATCGACGTCGTCAACCAGGTGTCGCAGACCCTCGAGGTGCTGCCCCAGTCGGCCCAGGACCAGATCCAGGGCGACACGCCCCAGGGCCAGACCGGTTATGCCCTCGCCGTGTTCCTGTTCGCCCCCGTCGCCGTGGTCGTGCCCCTCACGATCTCGACCGCCGTCGGCGCCGCCACCATCGTGGGCGAGCGCGAGCGGGGCACCGGTGAGTTCCTGGCCCACTCCCCCGCCGGCGTGCGCGAGATCTACCTCGGCAAGCTGGTCGCCAGCCTCGTCCCCGGCTACCTCACCACCGCGATCGGCTTCGGCCTCTACAGCCTGATCGTCAACCTGACCGTCGGCCCGGAGGTCGGCGGCTGGTTCTTCCCGACCGCGCAGTGGTGGGTGATGATCCTGTGGGTGCTGCCGCCGTTCCTGGCGATCTGCCTGTCGCTCGTGCTGCGACTGTCGGCCCGGGTCCGGTCGACAACGGCCGCCCAGCAGGCGTCGGGGCTGGTCAGCCTGCCCCTCATCATGATCGCCTACAGCCAGGCCACCGGCGTGTTGTTCGGGGCCGGTTGGGTGCCCCTCGTGCTCGGTGCGGTCGCCTGGGTGTTGGCCCTGGTACTGCTCACCCGCGGCGTCCGTTCGGTCACCCGATCCCGCCTCCTCGGCGTGGCTGGCGGCATCTGAAGCCGACCGCCCGCCGGGGGCCGACCCTCAGTCGTCGTCGCCCAACTCGACGTCGTCGGCGATGTCGATGTTGGAGTAGATGTCCTGCACGTCGTCGTGATCGTCGAGGATGTCGACGAGCCGGAGCACGGCCTGCACGTCGGCGGCCTCGCTCATCGGCACGGTGTTGGTCGGCATCATCGTGGTGTCGCTCTCGTCGACCTCCACGCCGGCCTCCTCGAGGGCCGACCGCAGATCGTTGACGTCGGACGGGTCGCAGACGACCTGCCACACCTCGCCGAGGTCCTCGATGTCCTCGGCGCCGGCCTCGAGGCCGACCATCATCACGTCGTCCTCCTCGACCGAGCGGGGCACCTTCACGACGCCCTTGCGCTCGAACTGCCACGCCACCGAGCCGGGCTCGGCCAGGTTGCCGCCGTTCTTCGACAGCAGCGAGCGGATCTCGGCACCGGTGCGGTTGCGGTTGTCGCTGAGCACGTCGATGAGCAGGGCGACACCGCCGGGGGCGTAGCCCTCGTAGGTGATCGATTCGTAGTTGACGCCCTCGAGTTCGCCGGTGCCGCGCTTGACGGCCCGCTCGATCGTGTCGAGGGGCACGGAGTTGTCGCGGGCCTTCTGGAACATCGTCCGCAGCGTCGGGTTGGCCTCGGGGTCGCCGCCGCCCTGGCGAGCGGCCACCTCGACCTGCTTGATGAGCTTGGCGAACAGCTTGCCCCGCTTGGCGTCAGCGGCGCCCTTCTTGTGCTTGATCGTTGCCCATTTGGAGTGACCCGACATGGGGCGCAGGATACCGGACGGGTGGAACCTGACACGGAACCGTTCACCCCGTGGGGCTCAGGCCGCGGCGACCTGCTGGATGAAGGCGTGGTGGAGCCGGTCGTCGCCGGTCAGTTCGGGATGGAACGAGGCGACGAGCACGTTGCCCTGGCGGCACAGCACCGGACGGCCACCCTCGGTCGCGAGCACCTCGACGCCCTCGCCGACACGCTCGACTCCCGGCGCACGGATGAAGACGGCTCGGAACGGCCCGTCGAGCCCGTCGACGTCGAGGTCCTCCTCGAAGGAGTCGATCTGGCGGCCGTAGACGTTGCGACGCACCGTGATGTCGACGGCGCCGAAGCTCCCCTGATCGGCCCGGCCGTCGAGCACCTCGGCCGACAACAGGATCATGCCGGCGCACGTGCCGAACACGGGAAGGCCCTCGTCGATCCGTTCGGCGAGCGGACCCCGCAGCTGGTTCAGGTCGAGCAGCTTCGACATCGTCGTCGACTCGCCGCCCGGCATGATCAGGGCGTCGACGGCGTCGAGCTGGGCGGGTGTGCGCACCTCGATGACGTCCGCGCCGCAACGCCGCGCCACCTCGGCGTGGCGGGCGAAGGCTCCCTGGAGGGCGAGGACGCCGACGGTGGGACTCACCAGCCGCGTTCGGCGAACGCGATCGTGTCGTCCATGCCGATCCCGGTCATCGGAGCCCCGAGACCCCGCGAGACCTTGGCCAGCACCCCGGCGTCGAGGTAGTTGGTGGTGGCCTCGACGATCGCCCGGGCACGGGGTGCGGGGTCCTCGCTCTTGAAGATGCCGGATCCGACGAACACCGACTGGGCGCCGAGCTGCATCGCCATCGCGGCGTCGGCCGGGGTGGCGATGCCGCCGGCGCAGAACAGCGGCACGGGCAGTTCGCCCGTGCGGGCGATCTCCTGGACGAGGGGCAGCGGGGCTCGCAGCTGCTTGGCCCACTCGAACAGCTCGGCCTCGTCGGCCTGGGTGATCCGGCGGATGTCGCCGGTGATCGACCGCAGGTGGCGGACGGCCTCGACGATGTTGCCCGTGCCGGCCTCGCCCTTGGAGCGGATCATGCACGCGCCCTCGGAGATGCGGCGCAGGGCCTCACCGAGGTTGGTGGCGCCGCAGACGAAGGGCACCTGGAAGGCGAACTTGTCGACGTGGTGGGTCTCGTCGGCCGGGGTGAGCACCTCGGACTCGTCGATGTAGTCGACGCCGAGCGACTGCAGGATCTGGGCCTCGACGAAGTGACCGATGCGGACCTTGGCCATCACCGGGATGGTGACGGCCTCCTGGATGCCCTCGATCATCGACGGGTCGCTCATCCGGGCGATGCCGCCGTCGCGGCGGATGTCGGCCGGCACACGCTCGAGGGCCATCACGGCCACGGCGCCGGCGTCCTCGGCGACCTTGGCCTGGTCGGGCGTGACCACGTCCATGATCACCCCGCCCTTCAGCATCTCGGCCAAGCCGCGCTTGACCCGCATGGTGCCCTGTTCGGCGGCGGTTGCTTCGGTCGATCCACGCTCAGACATGGGACCGGAGTGTAGAAGTGGCCTGTCGGCGTCGACGCACCGGACAGGCCACTTGTTCGGGAAGCAGGCGGGTTGTTCAGGAAGCAGGCAGCGTTACGTCGCCGGGCTCGGGCATGAGGATCCACGTCCGACCCCGGGTGAGGGCGATCTCGTTGCCGTTGTCGTCGACGAGGACCGGCTTCGACTCGGCGGTCTCGCGGGTCCAGGTGCCGGTGATGGCGTGGCCGTCGGTCAGCACGTAGAGCTGGCCGGTCCCGACCGACACCACCTCGGGCGAGGCGGGGTCGGCGGCCGACACCCGGTAGTCGGCCACCATGATCACCACGTTCTCCGGAGCGAGCTGGTCGCCGCCGATCGTGGTGTGGGGGCGACCGTCCTGGGTCCGCAGCCAGCCCCCGACCGTCGCGTCCCAGGTGTGGGTGACGACGGGGCTGCCCCGGTAGGAGATGGTGACCGCACCGGCGATCTCCTGGGCCGAGCCCGACAGCTCGTCGCCCTCGTCGCGGTAGGTGAACCACGGCTCCGGCGCCGTCGAGTCCTCGCCGGCCAGGTCCCAGAGCGCGCTGGCGTTGGAGTAGAGGTTGTGGGGCGCCGGGCGGGAGCCGTCACGGAAGTACTCGTCGGTGAGGCTGAGGGCCGTCACCTCCTGGATCGGCAGGCTGCGCAGCCCGTTGGCGACGTAGTCGTTGCCACCGCTCGACGCGTACAGCGGCGTGTCGAGGCCTCGGAGGAGATCGAAGTCGGAGGTGCGCGACGACCGCACCGGGCCGACGGGGTCCGGCGTCTGGCTGTGGAACACGCCCATGAAGCGGGTGACGCCCTCGGCCCGCACCTCGAACACGAGGTCGGCGAGGTCGAGCCCGGTCTGGGGACGGGCCCGGGGGTGGTTGTCGATCTTGACGACGAGGGCGGGTCGATCGACGACGGCATCGTCGATCGCCAACCCGGTGAGCGGCATGCCGGGCCCGGCCGGGGCCGGCGCTGCGGTGGTGGTCGTGTCGTCGACCGTGACCTCGGTGGTCGTGGTCGTGTCGCCCGACGCCTCGGTGGTGGTCGTCGGTTCGGCGGCATCGTCACCTCCGCCGGTGCAGGCGGCAACGGTGAGCATCGCAGCGAGCGCGGCGAGGGCCGAGCGGGAACGCAGGGTCATCAGATCTCCAGCAGCATGTCGACCCGCCATTCGAGCGGGACGTGGGGGATGACGGCCTCGTCGCCCAACGACGGAGCGATCCACAGATGATCGTTGCGTCGGTTGGTGGCCGCGGTCTTGGCGCCGAGCTTGTCGATCGTGGTGAGCGCGGCCGCCAGGCCCGGCGGGTAGCGGGTGGTGGCGGCGGCGGCCTGATCGGCGAGCAGGTCGCGATCGGTGTCGAGGGCGTCGGCCATCGCCTTGCGGGCGAACCCGCCGAGCAGGGGCGCGAGCGGACCCTCGAGGCGAGGGGCCAGGATCCCGGCGACCTGGGTGGCGACGACGGCGTCGCCGTCCTTGATCCGCACGAGCAGTTCGGCGACGACGCCCTCGAGACTCATGCGGTCGAGCTCGTCGAGGAGCCGGTCGGTGACGATCACCAGCGAACGCTCACCGTCGGAGACCGCCGCCGCGTTGGCGCCGGCGTCGGCGATCACGTAGAGCTCGGGTTCGTCGAGGCCGAGCGAGAGCGACAGCCCCTCGACCAGGTTGTCGAGGCGTTCGTCGCCGGCCTCGGTCAGCGGACCGAACGACTCGATGGCCCGGTCGACCGCCCCCTGCACGAGCACGGCGGCGGTGACGACACCGACGCCGAGCGCCAGGATCGGCACCGGCCACCACGTCACCCCGGACCACAGGCAGAGGACCAGGAGTGGCACGGCCACGGCCAGCGCCACCAGGAGGGCGAGGAGGCCGATCGTCGGTCGGAGCGCGGGATGAACGGACACGATCGCAAGAGGCTACCCGTTGGCGACCGTCGGGCGATGCCACCGCCCGAGGGGGCGGGTGGGGTCACTCATGCGCCGAGGCCGACCCGTTCGTAGCGGCGCAGGTAGGCGGCGGCGAGCCGGTCCATCGACAGGGCGTCGGCCCGTTCCCGCCCCCGCTCGACCATCGCCTCGATGTCGGCACCGCGTTCGAGGGCGACGGTGAGGGCGGCGGCGAGTCCACCCGGGTCGCCGGTCGGGAAGAGCCGGGCGTCGCGCCCGCCACCGGAGGTGACCCGGTAGGCCTCGAGGTCGCTGGCCACCACCGGGGTGCCGGCCGCCATGCCCTCGAGGAGCACCACACCGAAACTCTCGCCGCCGGTGGAGGGAACGCAGAACACATCGGCCGAGGCGAGCCGCGCCGCCTTGTCGACGTCGTCGATCTGGCCGAGCCACTCGATGCGCGGGTCGTCTCGGTGACGACGCTGCAGCTCGGCGGTCTCGGGCCCGTCGCCGCCGACCCACAGTCGCACGTCGGACGGCAGGAATCGCAGCGCCTCGAGCAACACGGCGAGCCCCTTGCGGGGTTCGTGGCGGGCGAGGAAGAAAATCGTGGGGCCGTCGGTGGCGATCGTCGGCGCGGCGGCGAACCGTTCGACCTCGATGCCGTTGAAGAGCACCTCGTAGCGCCCGCCGAGGTGGCGCCTCGCCATCTCGGCCGCCGCCTCGGAGACCGCCACCTTGGCGTCGATGCGTTCGGTGAGGCGGTGCAGCAGCGGACGCAGCCAGCGATAGGCGCCGACGTCGCCGTTGGCGTGGAACGTGCCGACGAGGGGCACGGGCTTCACCGTCACCGCCGTCAGGGTGGGTCCGGGGGCCAGGGGTTCGTGGAGGTGGAGGACGTCGAAGCGTTCGTCCCAGATCGCCCCGAGCGTCCGCAGCTGAGCGGCGACGTCGGGGGCGAGCGGCGCCACCGACCCGTTCTCGGCGAAGGGGACCGAGTTGCCGAGGGGAGTCACCCACGGTTCCGGGGGCATGCCGTCGCACGGCGCCAGCACCTGGGCGGCGACGCCCGCCGCCCGCAGCGACCGGGCCAGCCCGAGGACCTGGGCCTGGACGCCACCCCACACCCCGAGGCTGTAGGGACAGATCAGGCCGACCCTCACGCGCTCGCCGCTTCCCCGTCGACGAGCCGCTGGTCGGGCGCGTCGTCGGGCCAGATCGGCTGGAGGACGTGCCACTGCTCGGGGTGGGCGTCGATGTGTTCGGCCAGACCGTCGGCGATGCGTTGCGTGGTCCGGGCCAGGTCGTCCCGCAGGCGCAGCGACCGATCGCTGCGGATCGGCGGGCCGAGTCGACAGACCCGGGTGTCGCCGCGGAAGTAGACCGAGGTCGGCAGGAGCGAGGCGCCGGTGCGCCGTGCGAGCAGGGCCGGGCCGACCGGGAGGGTGGTGGTGGCGCCGAAGAAGTCGACCTCGAGGCCGTTGCCGGCGAGGTCACGATCGGCCAGGAGGCACAGGATCTGGCGCCGCTTCACCGCGTCGATCAGGCGGACCATGGCGTCGTCGTCGCCGAGGGCGACGACCTCGACGCCATACG
>JBPEXC010000145.1:0-5953 GCA_052032035.1 Acidimicrobiales bacterium
TGCTGGAGGCCGAGACCGAGCTGGCCCTCGGCCGCACCGGGCGGGACGTCGGCACGCCGATCATCTCGTTCCGGCCCCCGGACGGCCTGTCGTTCTTCGGGCCGGTGATCTCCCGGGTGCCCGACGACGACGAGGCGCTCCCGCTGTGGGAGGCGGTCACCACGCTCGCGTCGTTCGAGGGGTTCGCCGAACTGAAGCGCTCCCTGCGCGAGGCGCCCCGGCTTCGGATCCTCGGGACCGAGACCGGGCCCGCAGTGTCGGAGGACTGGAAGGGCGGCCACCGGGCCGGCCACCTCCCCGGCGACGGCGACGGAGGTGGAGACGGCGAGCCGGCCGGTCGGGAGCGTTGAGCGGGGAGACCGACCTCGGCGCCATGCTGGCGTCGCTCGAGGTCGTCGTCCGACCCGAGCCCTACACGGTGGTGCAGCTTCCCGGCGACGGCCCGCTCCCCGCGATCGGCGACGGGGTGGCCGGCGTCGTCGCCGAGGACGAGGGCGTCACCGTGTTCGCCACCGTCGCCCGGGCCGAGATCGAGGGGTGGCCGGTCGGCTTCGTGGCGGCCTGGCTGACGCTCGGGGTCCACTCGGCGCTCGAGGCGGTGGGCCTCACCGCTGCGGTGTCGGCGGCGCTGGCGTCGCTCGACATCTCGTGCAACGTGGTGGCGGCGCACCACCACGATCACCTCCTCGTGCCCTGGGACCGGGCCGACGACGCCGTCGCCGGCCTCGAGGCGCTCGCCGATCGCGGGCGGCACTGAGGGCGGCACTGAGGGCGGCAGTGAGGCCAGCAGGTCGCTCCTAGGCTGGGTCGATGGCCGACCCGACCGGAGAACTGGAGCGGGAGCGCAAGACGCTCGCCCACATCCAGTCGGTCCACGCGGCCGCCCTCGACCGGGCCCGGCGCGTCGCCCAGGGCCTCGCCGACGAGGCGGCCGAGGCCACCGAGGAGGGCATCCGCGACCTGGTCGACGAGGACGCGGAGGTCGACGCGGCCGTGCGGGCGGCCCTCGTGCGGCAGACCTCGGACCGGGCGATGTTCGCGGCCCGTCGGGTCGCCGAGCTCGAGGCCCAGGGCGCCGCCCTCGCCTTCGGGCACATCACCGACACCGACGACGAACGGCTCCACATCGGCCGCCTCAGCGTGATCGACGGCGACGAGCCGCTGCTGGTCGACTGGCGGGCCCGAGCCGCCGTGCGGTTCTACCGAGCCACCCCCGGCGAGCCGATGGGGCTGTCGCGGCGCCGCAACCTGCTCTACGACCCCGACGGGGACGGCCAGCCCGACGACCTGATCGACTACACCGACGAGGTCTTCGACCTCGACAGCCTCGACGACGACCTCGGGCTCCGCGGCGAGGCCGCGATCCTGGCCGCCGTCAATGCACCGACGGCGGAACAGATGCAGTCGGTCGTCGCCACGATCCAGGCCGAACAGGACGCCGTCGTGCGGGCGTCGGCCAAGGGGCCGCTGGTGGTCCAGGGCGGTCCCGGCACCGGCAAGACGGTCGTGGCCCTCCACCGTGCCGCCTACCTGCTCTACGACCAGCGCGACGAGCTGGCCGACACCGGCGTGCTCATCGTCGGGCCCTCCCCGGAGTTCCTCCGCTACATCGCCGGGGTCCTCCCGTCGCTCGGCGAGTCCGGGGTGCTGTCGATGACGGCCGACAAGCTCTATGCGGGGATCCGCACGGGCAGGGTCGAAGCCGACGCGGTCGCCGAGCTCAAGGGCCGCGAGGAGATGGTCCGGTTCCTGGCCAACGCCGTCGCCGACCGGCGTCGGGTCCCGAAGGCCGGGCTCACCGTCTACTACGGATCGCGTCGGGTCGACCTCACCCACGCGGCGGCCGTCGAGTGGTTCGAGCGCGCCTGTCGCCACCGACTCCACAACGACGGCGCGGCCGAGTTCCGCTCCCTCGTGGTCGACGGGCTGGTGGCCGAGATCTACGACCCGGCCTTCGTCAACCCGGCCGAGGCCCGCGACACGTTCCGTTCGCTGCCGGTGGTCAAGGAGTTCCTGCTCCGCCACTTCCCGCCCCTCAGCCCCGAGCGGGTGCTCAACGACCTGTTCGGCTCCGCTGCGCTGCTCCGATCGGCCGCTCGAGGCACGTCGCTGGCGGCCGACGAGGTCGACCTCTTGGCGCGCCCTCGCGCCGGTGAGGACGACCTGGAGTGGATCCGCTGGTCCCGCGCCGACGTGCCCTTGCTCGACGAGCTGCTGCACCTCCTCGGCGGGTCGATGGGGCAGACCGAGGAGGAACAGGTCCGGGCCCGCGACGAGCTCGACGAGTTCCAGAAGGCGCAGGAGGCCGACGAGCAGGCGGCCGAGGACGAGCTGCCGGTCGAGCGCGACGACGAACTCGACGACGAGACCGAGGAGTTGTTGAGCTTCGACGACCCGTGGTTCGCCGACGCCGAGGAGGACGGGTCGCTGTGACGAGTGGGAGGCGACACTGATGGCGGTCGGCGCCGGTGACGACGGGCCGCGCCCGGATGAGTTCGACGATCGCCTGATCGGCCTGCCCGAGGAGGACGACGACGACGTCCGCACCGGCGAACTCGAACTCGACGCGGCCGACGCCTTCGCGGACGACGGTCCCGGCGTCGTCGAGCTCGCGTTCGGGCAGAAGTCGTGGCGGTTCGGTCACGTGATCGTCGACGAGGCCCAGGACCTCACGCCGATGGAGTGGCGCATGGTCGTGCGCCGGGCCCGAGGGCATTCGATGACGATCGTCGGCGACCTGGCCCAGCGCACCACCGGGCCGCCGGCGTCGTGGCGCGAACTGCTGCCCGACGCACTCGGAGCGTTCGACGAACGTCGACTCACGATCAACTACCGGTCGCCGTCGGAGGTCAACGACGTCGCCACCCGGGTGCTGGCCGAGCTGGCGCCCGACCTGCCGCCCTCGACGGCGATCCGGTCGGCCGGCGAGGCGCCCGAGTTCGTCGGCGTCGACGACCTGGCGGCCGAGCTGCCGGGCATCGTCGCGTCGGAGCTGGCCCGGCTCGACGTCGGGCAGATCGCGGTGATCGGGCACGAGCTGCCCGAGCTCGTGCAGGCGAAGCCCGGTGACCACAACCGGGCGACGGTCACCACGCTCGACCCGCTCGCCTCCAAGGGCCTCGAGTTCGACGTCGTCGTGCTGGTCGAACCCGCTCGCATCCTCGACGAGCCGCACGGCCTCGGCGCCCTCTACGTCGCGTTGACCCGCTCGACGCGCCGCCTGTGCATCGTTTACCAACGCCCTCTCCCTGCCATCCTCGAGTGAGGTAGACTGATCGGTATGTCCGATACGACTACCATCAAGGTCTCCAAGGCGACGCGCGACGCGCTCCGTCGGCTAGCGGAGCGGGATGGGCTGACGATGGACGCGGAGCTCGACAAGCTGATCCGTCGGGAGCGTCGTCGTTCCATGGGTCGACAGCTCGCCGGCGGTGCCCTCGACGATGGTGACCGCTCGGTGCTCGACGCCGGTGCGGCGGATGTCGACGATGCGCTCGGGTGACGTGTTGCGGGTCGATTTCGGGACGCCCGCCCGAGGCGAGCCGGGGTTCGTTCGGCCGGTGGTCCTGATCACCGACGACGATGTGCTCGAGTACCGGCAGCTCGCGGTCGCCGTGGTGCCGTGCACGACCACGGTACGAGGATGGTTGACCGAGGTCGAGGTGGAGGGTCTCGGGGTGGCACAGGGCCACCTGATCACGACCGTCAGCGTCGACCGGATCGTCGAGGCGACCGACCGGAACGTCGGGCCGGCCGCGCTCCGACAGGTCCGCGAGGTCGTCGCCGATCTCCTGGGAATCTGACGAGGCGGGCGGCCGGAGCACTACCGTCACGCCATGGCTGCGATCCTGCTCCTCAACGGTCCCAACCTGAACCTGCTCGGTGTGCGGGAGCCCGAGATCTACGGGGCGACGACGCTGTCGGACGTCGAGGCCCAGCTCGACGCGGTGGCCGCGACCCACGGTGTGGAGTTGCGGGCCTTCCAGTCCAACACCGAGGGCGAGCTGATCGACGCCCTCCACGACGCTCGGACCTGGGCGACCGGCGTGATCTTCAACCCCGGCGGCTACACCCACACCTCGGTGGCGCTGCGTGACGCGATCGCCGGGATCGACGTGCCCGTGATCGAGGTGCACATCTCCAACGTGCACGCCCGCGAGGAGTTCCGTCACCACTCGATGCTCAGCGCCGTGTGCAAGGGCGTGATCGCCGGTCTCGGCACCAAGGGCTACGAGCTCGCCCTCGCGGCGTTGGTCGAGGGCGAACTCGAGCAACCGGCCGAGGTGTAGGCCCAGGGGCCACCCCGGAGCGTCGGCCCGGTCGGCGGGTAGTCTGCGGACCGCCGCCGAGCCCCCGATGGAGGACCCCATGACCGAGCCGATCTTCGACCCCGAGCCCGTGATCCCGGTGCTCAACGAGATCCTGAAGGCCGAGTTGTCGGGCGTCGTCCGCTACACCCATTACTCGCTGGTGATCACCGGTCCGAATCGCCTGCCGCTGGTGGCGTTCATGCAGGAGCAGGCCACCGAGTCGCTGCTCCACGCCCAGCAGGCCGGTGAGATCCTGACCGGCCTCGGCGGCCACCCCGACCAGGGCATCGCCCCGATCGAGGAGTCGCACGACCACTCGATCGAGACGATCCTCCAGGAGTCGCTGGCCCACGAGCGTCGGGCCCTCGACCTCTACCGGGAGCTGCTGGCGGTCTGCGCCGATCGCTCGGTCTACCTCGAGGAGTACGCCCGCAGCCAGATCGGTGCCGAGGAGCTCCACGTCATCGAGATGAACAAGCTGCTCCGCGACTACTCGATCGGCTGACCGGGCCGCTCAGCCCTCCCCGCGAGCGGCGGGCAGATCGAGGTCCCAGGCGGCGATGACCGCACCGTAGACGTCGGTCAGCTCGACCCGGGGCGTGCTCGCCCCGATCGGGAACCAGTACTGCACGACGGTCGACGCCGCCTCGTCGATGCGATCTCCGATCCGCCCCGGCGATTCGCCGCTGATCGCCACCCCGTCGATCCGCAGCCGCGGGTCGACCGCGGTCACGGCCATCCCCGATGTGTTGCACGGCGAGAACTCGGCGGCGCCGGTCGTGGTGTTGGTGACCAGGAGCTCGATCGCGAGCCACCGCTCGTTGAGGTCCGCTCGGTCGAGCCGGCTGCCGTCGACGCCCTCGAGCCCGACGGTCGCTGCGACCACCTCGCCGGTCCAGGCGTAGTCGCACCCGTCCCACGGGCTGGGGGAGCGGAGGTCGGCGACGGCGGGGAGCGTCGCCAGCTCGACGCGGTACGGCTCGGGCTCGGGCGCCGGCCCGTCGAGGGGGATGTACTCGGCGATCGCGCCCGCCTCGGCGATCACGAACGACGCACCTGCGAGGTCGACCTCGGCGAAGGCGAGCAGCGCGTGCTCGGTCGCCTGGGCCTGCGGCTGGATCGCCCACAGCGAGTCGCCGTCGGGCGAGCGGAGGTCGTCGGGGGCGATCCGTTCCCCGGAGGCCAGCTCGATGGCGAACAACTCCTCGGGAACCGTCACCTGGGATCTGCCCGAGTTGGTGACCGAGACCTCGACGACGATGGTCTCCCGGTCGTCGCTCGGGTCGGCGTCGGTGGTGTACTCCTCGAGGTCCTGGTTGGTGAAGATCAGGCTGCCGAGCGTGATCTCGAGCCCGAGGTAGGTGGCCGAGCGGCCCCTGGCGCGGCCGTCGAACGCGATCGCCGGAAGGATGCGTGCGGTCTCGGGATCGACGGTCGTCGCCGGCTCCTCGCTGGTGTCCGGTCCAGCGCCCTCGGCCGGCTCCGGCGTCGAGCCCTCCCGCTCGCTGGCACCGCCCGGTTCGCCGTCGCCCGTGGGGCGCACGCCCGACACCTCCACCTCCGCCGAGAGGTCGTCGCCGGCGTCGGTCGTGTCGGATCCGCACGCCCCGAGCACGAGCGCGGTCGCCAGGAGGGCGACCGTC
>JBPEXC010000146.1:0-1614 GCA_052032035.1 Acidimicrobiales bacterium
AGACCGTTGTCCTCGCACACGAACAGGATCGGGACCGGGCGGCCCTGCTCGGCGGCGTGCGAGGCCCAGTTGAGCGCACCTTGGGCCGTCGAGTGGTTGAGTGAGGCGTCGCCGAGGGAGCAGACGACGACGGCGTCATCGGGCCACGAGCGTGCTCCGCCCCAGCCGATTGCCAGCGCCAGCCCAACCGCTCGGGGAAGGTGGGAAGCGATCGTCGACGTTTGTGGAATGACGTTGAGCGTCCGGCTGCCCCACACCTTGTGCCGTCCGCCCGAGATCTGGTCGGTCGTGCGGGCCAGCATGCCCCGCAGGGTGTCGTCGACGGGGTTCTGGTCGGCCACCTGCGTGGCCCGGGCGAAGTAGAAGCCACCCGACCGGTAATGGAGGAGAGCCGGGTCGGTGGGGCGCAGGGCCAGGGCCACCGCGGCGTTCGACTCGTGGCCGGCCGAAGCGATCGTGTAGAAGCCGAGCCCGTGCTCGGCCCGGAGCCACCGGGCCGTGTGGTCGACGAGCCGCGACTCGACTTGAGCCTCGAACAGCTCGGCTGCGAGGCCGGCATCAATCGGTGTCGTCGCCGGTGGCGTTGCCGGTCGCAGGTCGGCGACGGTTTGGAGGAGGGCAAGCTCGAGTCGGTCGAGGTCGGAGGGCAGCTCGACGCCACCGTGTTGGTGGGTCACGGGGTTCATGACGCGACAGAGCTCATGATCGCGTCGATCTGGACGTCTGGTCGAAGACCCGCCCCTCGGTCCACAGGCGTTCGATTCGATCCAGCCGCTCCGAAGCGCGCTCTCGGAGCAAGCGGGCGGTTTCGGCGATCAGGAGTTCGGCGACCGCCACCACGGGCAGCACGCTGTCGAACGGGCCGACGGCGGCGACATCGACACCGAGCCAGTGGTCGGCCAGTGAGGCGAGCGGGGAGAAGGGGCCGTCGGTGATGGCGATGACGGTAACATCGGCGGCGGCCAGCTCGGTGGCGGCGGTGACGATTGCCGACTCGTAGCGGGGGAAGTCCACGACGATGGCTGCGTCGCCCGGCCCGGCTTCGGCGAGCTTGGACGCCATGGCCGGCGGGGTTCCGTCGAGGCGCCGAACGCCGGCCCGGAGCAATCGCAGATTGCCGGCCAACAACGTGCCCGGCGTGGCCGACGTTTCGGCGCAGAGCACCCAGACGGCGCCCGGCGCCCCGGCGATCACCGTTGCGACGTCGACAAGGGTGTCACCGTCGAGGGCGTTGACCGCCCGGCTTACCTGGCTGACGAGATCGAACGAGGGTCCGGTCGAGTCGGCCCTGGCTCGGCGAGACGGCACGTCGGCGGCGAGACGAAGCCGGTCGGTTGGACGCCGGAGCCGTTCGGCGAGGGAGGTTCTGACGTGATCCTGAAGATCGCCGTAGCCGTCGAAGTCGAGCTTGGCGGCGAAGCGCACCACGCTCGGCCCGCTCGTGCCGGCCTCGCGGGCAAGGTCGGCGACGGTGCTGAAGGCGATGGTCGTCGGATCGTCGAGCACGAGCCGGGCCAGACGGCGCTCGGTGGGGGTGAGCGCTGGACCGGCCGCAGCGATCCGATCGCTGAGTGTCTGCATGGACGATTCGGCCGCCGGCGAGCTCATGAACCA
>JBPEXC010000147.1:0-2804 GCA_052032035.1 Acidimicrobiales bacterium
TCGCGTCGCTCGAGTGGCCCGTGCCGGGCGGTCCCGCCGAGCCGCCCGCCGGGGTGCGAGACGCGCTGCGACCGCACCGTGGCGTGGTCGACGAGATGACGGCGCTGTTCGCTCGACTCGCCGACGGGCCGAAGGTCGACGCCGGCTACGACGATGCGCTGGTCGCCGGGTTGCTCGACCGAGCGTTCGATCGACCGCCCGAGGCCGAGGGGGTCGCCGACGGCCAGTAGGGTGGTCGGCTTGCAGTGGGTCACCTGGAGCCAGGCCGCGATCGGCGCCGTCGTGTGCGGCCTCGTGGCGTTCGCCGCCGCTCGCTGGCGCGCCGCCCACCCCGACGGGCGCCGTTCGATCGCGCGGGTGCTCGACGCCGTCATCCCCGCCGCCCGCGAGCTGTCGTTCGTGGCGGTGATCTACGCCATCTGGCGGGTCGCCCGCACGCTCCCCCTCACCCAGGACGAGGGCGCCCTCGAGCGGGCCCGCACACTCGCCCGGATCCAGGACTGGTTCTTCCTCCCGACCGAGCTGTCGATCCAACAGTGGATCGTCGGCCACGAGACCCTCGTCGAGTGGACCGCCGGCTACTACGCGATCGTCCACGTGCCGTCGCTGATCGCGTTCCTGGTCTGGCTGTGGGTGCGTCATCGCGACGACTACCGCCATTGGCGCACCGGGCTGGCGCTGTTGACCGCGGCGTGTCTGGTGATCCGGTTCTTCCGGGTGGCGCCGCCTCGATTCCTGCCCGAGCTGGGCTTCGTCGACCTGTCCGAACGGGTCGGCATGAACGTCTACGGCCCGGTCGGCACCGGGGTGTCCGACCAGTTCGCGGCGATGCCGTCGATCCACGTCGGCTGGGCCGCCGTGGTCGCCCTCGGCGTGTTCCGGGTGTCGCCGAGCCGTTGGCGCTGGTTGATCGTGCTGCACCTGCCGGTGACGATGTGGGTGGTCGCCGCCACGGGCCACCACTGGTGGCTCGACGGGATCGTCGCGCTGGTGCTGCTGTGGGCCGGGTTGGCGCTCGACAGCCGACTCCGCCCGGCCCTCGCCGGCGCCGGCCTCGCCGTGCCGGTCTCGGTGTTCGACGGCGCGGCTGCCTCGACCGCTGCGTCCGTGCCGGCCGGGTCCACCGCCCCGGCGTTGGTGCCGGTGCCGGTGAAGCCGCCCGCCGAGGCGGGGGTCAGCCGCCGGCCGTGAGGTGGGGCGGCGTCATGCCGTCGCCGACCTCGCCGGCGGCCTCGGCCGGTGCCGGGGGAGGAGGCGGGGTGCCGTCGCCGAAGGGGGAGCCGCCGAGCGACTCGCGTCCGTGCGGCGTGAGCAAGGGGCGGGTGTCGGGGCCGAGCGGCACGATCCGCGACGGGTTGATGCCGTCGTGCACCCAGTAGTAGTGCTCCTTGATCTGATCGAACCGGATCGTGTCGCCGAACCCCGGGGTCTGGAACAGGTCGCGGAGATAGCCCCAGAGCGCCGGCATCTCGGCGATCTTGTTGCGGTTGGCCTTGAAGTGGCCGTGGTAGACGGCGTCGAAGCGGATCAGGGTGGTGAAGAGGCGCACGTCGGCCTCGGTGACGTGGTCGCCGACGAGGTAGCGCCGGGTCGAGAGCCGTTCCTCGAGCCAGTCGAGCCGGTCGAACAATCTGGTGTAGGCCTCGGCGTAGGCGGCCTGGCTCGACGCGAACCCGGTGGCGTACACGCCGTTGTTCACGTCGTGGTAGACGAGCTCGGCGACGGTGTCGATCTCGTCGCGGAGGGCCTCGGGGTAGAGGTCGGGGGCACCGTCGCGGTGGTGGGCGGTCCACTCGGTCGAGAAGTCGAGGGTGATCTGGGCGAAGTCGTTGGTGACCAGCCTGCCGCTGGGGACGTCGACGATCGCCGGCACCGTGATCCCCTTGGGGTAGTCGGGGAAGCGGGCGAGGTAGGCGTCCTGGAGTCGGGGGATCCCGAGGACGGGGTCGACGCCGTCGGGGTCGAGGTCGAAGGTCCACGACCGCTCGTCGTGGGTCGGTCCGGCCAGACCGAGGGAGATCGCCGACTCGAGGCCGAGCAGTCGACGCACGATCAGGGTGCGGTTGGCCCAGGGGCAGGCGGCGGCCGCCACCAGGCGATAGCGGCCCGCCTCGACCGGCCAACGGCCATCGACAGCGGCACTGTCGGGGGCGCTGCCGGGGACGAGCGACGGGTCGTCGACGATCCGGTCCATGACGTAGTCGGTGTCGCGGTCGTAGCTGCCGGAGGCGTCGGTGCCGATGGAGACCATGACCCGACCGTACCCAGCCGCTCGGCCGCCAATCCGTGACGCCTGCAACGGTTCGGCCGTCTGGTGCGTCGTAGCGGTATGGGACGGTACACGACACCGCACGACCTGCCACGACCGGATGCGCCACGATGGTCACGATGAGCGGCGATCGGCGGGTGCTCAGCGAGCTCTTCGACACCGAGTGGGAGGCGATGGTGCGGCTCGCCTTTCTGTTGACCGGGCGACGGTCGGTGGCCGAGGAGGTCGTGCAGGACGCCTTCGCCGCCCTGCACGACCGCGTCGACGACCTCGAGCGTCCCGGTGCCTACCTCCGGCGGTGTGTGGTGAACGGGGCCCACTCCCACAACCGTCGAAGCGGCATGGAGGCGGCCCGACTCGAACGCATCGCCGCCGACCCGATGACCTCGCCGGGGGCGTTGGGGACCGGCACCGCTCTCCCGCCCGAGATCGACGAGACCCGGCGGGCCCTCGAGGTGCTCGACGAACGCCAACGCACCGTTGTGGTGCTCCGCTACTACGCCGACCTGACCGTGCCCCAGATCGCCGAGGCCAT
>JBPEXC010000148.1:0-2920 GCA_052032035.1 Acidimicrobiales bacterium
CCACCGTCACCGCGTCGCTCCACCAGGACGGCAAGGAACGGGTGCGGGTGCTCGGCGCGTTCGGCGATCTGGCCGAGGTGGCGCCGCTCGGCCTCGACGTGCCCGAACTGGGCGCCGAACCGCCCGAGCTGCCGCCCCCGGACGACTGCCGCGACCGACGACGGCTCGAACAGGGGGTCGACCTCCCGATCCTGTCGCGCCTCGACGTGCGCATCGATCCGCGATGGGCCGAACCCGGGCTCGGCGGGCGGGCGGAGGTGGCCGGCTGGATCCGCTTCGCCGACGGCCGGGCGCCCGACACCGCCAGCCTCCCGCTCTTCGCCGACGCCTTCCCGCCGTCGCTGTTCTCCCTCGTCGGGCGGGTCGGCTGGGTGCCCACCCTCGAACTGACGGTGCACGTGCGGCGACCGCCGGCGCCCGGCTGGATCCGTGCCCGGTTCCGCACCTCCGACCTCGTCGGGGAACTGTTCGTCGAGGACGGCGAGCTGTGGGACTCGACCGGGCGGTTGGTGGCCCGATCACGACAGCTGGCGGTGCTGCTCGACGACGGGCGGTGAGCGAAGCGCCGTGTGGGTGACCGCCGTCGGGCTGGACGGGTGCCGACCGGTGCGACAGGCTGCGCCGATGACCGCACTCGACACCATCTCCGCCTCCGCAGCGCCGCTCGGCGCCGCCGGCGCCGCCTTCTACTTCGTGCCCGCCACCCTCGCCCGGGGCAAGGAGCTCGGCCTCGACGGGTTCCGGTTCTACGTGCTGGGACGAGGCGGCGTGCTCGGCGACGTCGAGCCGCCGGTCGTGCAGAGCGCCTTCGGCTACTTCACCGCCGCGGTGATCGACAAGATCTGGACCTCGGCGTCGGCGAAGGTGGCGCCCCGGGAGGCCGGACGGATCTACCACGAGTGCTGCGCCGAGCACGGACGGGCCACGGCGTCGGAGGTCGAGGGGCTCGACGCGTTCGTCGACGCCGCCGAGGCCGTGATCGCCGCCACCGACCCGGCGGGGCTCGCCCTCTACGCGGGCATCGCCGCCGAGCCCCGGGTCGACGACCTCCCGGGCCGCGCCGCCCAGCTCGCCGCGGTGCTCCGCGAACTGCGGGGCAGCGCCCACCTCCTCGCCCTGCTCGCCTCGGGCCTGCCGCCGGCGGTCGCCCACTGCGTGAAGCGCCCGGAGATGGCGGGAGCGTTCGGCTACGAGACCCCCCTCGAGGGCGCCGCCGATCACGCCGAGCGGGCGGCTGCCGCCGAGGCGCTGACCGACCAGCTCCTCCTGCCCGGCCACTCGGCCCTGTCCGACGCCCAGGGCGAGGCGCTGGTGGCCGGCGCCCGTGCCCTCGAGGCGGCGATGGTCCCGCAGGGCTAGGACCCGGCGCCTCCTCGGGTCTGCGCCGCCCACTCGGCGGCGCGGGCCCGGAGGTCGACCTTGCGGATCTTCACCCCGTTCGGGCCCTCGGTCACCGGGAACTCGTCGACCAGCTCGACGTGGGCGGGACACTTGTAGTTGGCCAACCCGTCGCGGCACCAGGCGAGCAGGTCGTCGACCGTCGGCGTGCGGCCGCTGCCGGCCCGGACGAACGCGACGGCGACGTCGCCGCTGCCGGCGACGGTCGCCCCCACCACCTGGGCGAGATCGACGTCGGGGTGGGTCTCGAGGTGGTGTTCGATCTCGCTCGGGTCGCACAGGAAGCCGCGCAGCCGCAGCGAATCGCCCATCCGGGCCTGATAGACGAAGCTGCGGTCGTCGAGGGTGACGCCGAGGTCGCCGGAGCGGAACCACGGGCCGTCGAAGGCCGCCGCCGTCGCCGCCGGGTTGCCGGCGTAGCGGCACAGCAGGTTCGGCCCGCGGAACTGGAGTTCGCCGGCGTCGCCGTGGGGGAGGACGGCGCCGGTGTCGGGGTCGACGGCCCGCACCGCCATCGCCGGCGACACGAGGCGCCCGCCGTTGCGGCGCCGCTGCTCGATCGGCTCGTCGTCGCCCCATCGCGACATC
Organism: Acidimicrobiales bacterium; assembly: GCA_052032035.1. GTDB lineage: Bacteria > Actinomycetota > Acidimicrobiia > Acidimicrobiales > SZUA-35 > JAWSVN01. The sequence continues at coordinate 1,987 of JBPEXC010000148.1, forward strand.
AGGGCGAACCCCTCGGACGATCCGTAGACCCCGCTCAGCCGCAACCGACCGCCGGTCGCCTGCTCGGCGCGGGCCGCGACCTCGGCGCCGGCGTTGGCGAAGTCGGCGAACACCCCCGACCGGAGGGTCGACGCGGCGGCGTCGGGGCCGAGCGCGTCGAGGAGCTCGGCGAGCATCGTGTCGGCGCCGTTGAAGGTGGTGATGCCCTCCGACCGCACGGCCTCGGCGGCGGCCGCCGGGTCCCAGGTCTCGTGCAGCACGACGAGGCCGCCGGCCAGGAGCGGGGCGAGCGCCGACATCCAGCCGAAGGTGCCGCAGAGCGGCAGGGGGACAAGGGCTCGGGTGTCGCCGTCGTCGCCGGCGCTCGCCGCGGCCGCGTCGAGGTGGTGGAGGGAGCCCGCCAGGTCGTGCATCGCCACCTTGGGGAATCCGGTCGTGCCCGAGGTGGTGAAGCCGACGCACTCCCGCTCCCCGTCGACCGGGGTGGGGCGCGACGGCTCGGCCGGGCCGGTGGTCACCGCCGTCAGGTCGACGTCGTCGAGGACGGTGGGTGGCGAGGTCAGTCCTCGGAACAGGGCTCCGGCGTCGATCCCGAGGAAGCCGTCGGCCACGACGACGGCGCGCAGGTCGGCGGCGGTGCACAGGTGATCGAGTTCGGCGTGGCGGAATCGGGTGTTGAGGCCGACGACGGCGACGCCGAGTCGATCGGCGGCGAACTGGGTGACCAGCCAGCTCGCCCGGTTGGGGAGGAACACCCCGAGACGGCCGGTGCCGTCACCGAATTGCGGAGCCAGACGGTCGACGGCGCCGTCGACGGCGTCGAGCAGCTGACGGCGGGTCCAGCGGACGCCGGTCTGGTCGACGACGATCGGTCGATCGGGGTCGGCGGCCACGAGCCGTGACAGTCGTGCATCGAGCGTGGCGGCCGTCGTCT
>JBPEXC010000149.1:0-7934 GCA_052032035.1 Acidimicrobiales bacterium
CCGAATCGACGACGAGTTCGGCCCGATCGAGCAACTCGAGCTGCTGCGGTAGACCGATGGCGGCCACGTCGACGTCGGCCCACACCTTGGTGTAGCTCGCCAGCACCCGGCGGGGGTCACGGATCAACAACAGGTGCCGCAGCTCGTCGAGCCAGCCCCGAGGGAACTCGGGCAGCAGGTGGTGGGCCATGTGCTTCTGGTAGCTGACGGTCACCCCATCGGGCAGCGGGGCCAGGCAGCGGTCGATCGCGGCGCCGACGTCGGTGGGCCCCGCTGCGAGCACCTCGTCGCGCATCGGGTGGTCGTCGCCGGTGGCGGCGAGGGCGGCGGCGTAGAGCGGCTCGTCGAGCACGACGGTGTCGGGACGGTGCTCCCAGCTCCGCAGCATCGCCGTCGACAGGTTCCGTGGCCCCGACCATGCGGCCAGCCGGATCGTCATGCGCCGCTTCCCTCGCCGGTGGCGGCGATCAGCGCCAGGTAGTGCTGCTGCAGGGCCTCGGTCACCGGGCCTCGTTCGCCGCTGCCGATCACCCGACCGTCGACCTCGGCCACCGGTGCCAGCCCAGCGAACGTGCCGGTCACGAACGCCTCGTCGGCCCCGTAGACCTCGGTCAGGCTGAAGTTCTTCTCGTACGACGTGATGCCGTGACGGTCGCAGAGCCGGAGCACGTTGCGGCGGGTGATGCCGGGCAGGCAGTAGTCGCCGGACGAGGTCCACACCTCGCCGTCGCGCACGATGAAGAAGTGGGTCGAGTTGCAGGTGGCGACGAAGCCCTGCGGGTCGAGCATCAGGGCCTCGTCGGCACCGGCCTTGGCGGCCTGGATGCACGCCGAGATGCAGTTGAGCTTGGAGTGGGAGTTCCACTTCGGGTCCTGCACGTCGGGCCGGCCCCGGCGCACGTGGGTGGTGAACAGCCGGATCCCGCGGGTGAGGACCGACGGATCGGGCTCCTTGTACTCGGGGATGATCACGATCGTCGGCGGCGTGATCGTGAACCGAGGGTCCTGGTAGGGCGTCGACTTCACGCCGCGGGTGATCATCAGCCGGATGTGGACGTCATGGGTGTCGGCGGTGTCCTGGCCGTTGGCGGCGAGCACGGCCATCACGTCAGCGGTCAGCTCGGCCGGGGTCTTGCCGATGTCGAGGTCGATCGCCTTGGCCCCCTCGTAGAGCCGCTTCAGGTGATCGTCGAGGAACGCCAGCCGACCGCCGTGGACCCGGATGCCCTCCCACACGCCGTCGCCGAGGATGAACCCCGAGTCGAACACCGACACGACCGCCTCGGCCCGCGGTTTCAGCTCGCCGTTGACGCTGATCAGGATCTCGTCGTTGCGGGGATCGTGGGCGTGGTCGTGGGTGCCGTGAGCCATGTCCGGAGGGTACGACCCCTACGCTCGGTCCATGCCTGCCGACTCGACCGCAGCGCCCACCGTGCAGGTGCTCGGCGTGCCTTACGACGCCCACTCGTCGCACCTGCGGGGCCCGGCCGATGCCCCGCCGGCGATCCGCGCTGCGCTCTTCGGCGGATCGGCCAACTGGTCGAACGAGTGGGGCGACGACCTCCCCCCGTCATCGGGCGCCTGGGTCGACCGTGGCGACCTCGAGCTCGACAACGACGATCCCGCCTCGGTGGAAGCGGCCTTCGCCGCCATCACCGAGGCGGCCGACGCTGCCCTCGCCGAGGGCCCCCTGTTGACCATCGGCGGTGACCACTCGATCACGTGGCCGGTGGTGCGGGCCGTCGCCGCGCACCATCCGTCGCTCACGATCGTCCACTTCGACGCCCATCCCGACACCTATGACCACCTCGACGGCGACCGGTACTCGCACGCCAGCCCGTTCGCCCGCATCATGGAGGAAGGGCTCGCCGATCGGCTGATCCAGATCGGGATCCGAACGATGACGCCCCATCAACGGGAACAGACCGAGCGGTTCGGGATCGAGGTGCTGGAAGCTCGTTCGTGGGACGGCACGGTGCCCGCGGTCGGCGGGCCGGTCTACGTGAGCATCGACGCCGACGCCCTCGATCCGGCCTACGCGCCCGGCGTCTCCCACCACGAACCCGGCGGGCTCACCACCCGCTCACTGCTCGACGCCCTCCACCAGCTCCGCGCCGACGGGGCCGACGTCATCGCCGCCGATGTCGTCGAGATCAACCCACGCCGCGACCTCCACGACATGACGGCGATGGTCGGCGCCAAGCTCGTGCGCGAACTCCTCGGTCTGCTGAGGGCGTGACCGACCGGCGGACCTTCCTGGCATCGCTCGGGGCCCTCGGGCTGGCGGCGTGCACCGGCGGCGCTACCCCCGAGTCCGTCGCACCCTCGTCGACGGGGACCGCGCCGGCGACGACCGGCCGTGCGGCCACCTCGACCACTTCCGCCCCGGCCACGACCCGGCCGCCGGGCGTCGAGCCGCTGACCCCGGCGCCCAGCGACCTCACCGACGCCTCGTTCGACCTCGGCGTCGCCAGCGGCGACCCCACGGCGACCAGCGTCGTGCTGTGGACCCACGCCCGCACCGGCGTCGACGCCGAGGTGGTGTGGGAGGTCGCCACCGACGACACCTTCGCCACGCTCGTGGCCACCGGACGGGCGATGGCGACGCCACTCGTCGGCGACGCGGCACCGACGAAGGCCGTCGCCGACGATCTCCCGAGCGAGACGACGCTCTGGTACCGGTTCCGCTCCTCCGAGGGCACATCGCCCGTCGGCCGGACCCGCACCCTGCCCGCCGCTGGGACGCCGGTCGAAACCGTCCGCGTGGCGGTGAGCTCGTGCCAGTCGCGAGCGACCGGCGCCTACGGGGCCCACCGCGACCTGGCGGCCGCCGAGGTCGACCTCGTCGTCTGGCTCGGCGACTACATCTACGAGAACGACACCAGCGGTGGCCTCGGCGTGGCGACCGACCTCGCCGGCTACGTCGCCCACTACCAGGCGGTCAAGGCCGACCCGGCCCTCCAGGCGGCCCACGCCGCCCACCCGTGGTTCGTCGGCACCGACGACCACGAGGTCGTCAACGACTACGACACCTCGGTCGACCCGGCCCGACGAACCGCAGCGTTCACGGCCTGGGCCGCCTATCAACCGGTGGTCGATGCCCCTGCCGATGCTGCGATGTCCAGCCGCTGGCGCAGCCTCCGGATCGGCGACCTGCTCGACCTCGCCCTGCTCGACACCCGGACCCACGCCGACGACGATCGCGTGCTCGGCGACGACCAGTGGGCCTGGCTCGAGCAGCACCTGACGACGTCATCGGCCCGCTGGCAGGCGATCGCGTCGCCGACGATCGTCGCCGGACTGTTCGACCATCGGGCCGACCCACTCCTCGGCTACGGCTGGGATCGGGCGCCGAGCGAGCGGGCCCGCCTCGCCGGCCTGCTCGAGCGCCGCGACGCCTTCGTCGTCTCGGGTGACCTCCACACGTCGATGGTGCTCGACCTGCGCGCCGACCCGCTCGACCCGTCGGCCGCCACCGTCGCGCCCGAGTTCATGGCGCCGGCGATCTCCTCGGCGTTCCCCGCCGACTATGCCCCGCTCGCTCCCCTGCTCGCCGTCGTCAACCCACAGCTCCGCCAGATCGACCCGACCAACGGCTGGCTGCTCGTCGAGGCGACGAGCGACGAGGTCGTCGCCACCCACCGCTTCGTGGTCGACGTCGACGACCCCGACACCACCACGGTCGAGGGCCCGTCGTTCGCGGTGGTCGCGGGCGACGGGACCGCCGTGGCTCGCTGAGCACTACGCTCCCGCTCGTGGCCCGGCCCAACGATCTCCTGTCCGACATCCTGCCCATCTGGCGGCGTACCGCGGAGGCCGGTGGCGCCCTCCCGAGTGTCGAAGCGCTCGCCGAGGAACTCGGCATGAGCCGGGTGGCGGTGCGCGAGGCCCTGATCCAGATGGAGGCCGACGGCCTGGTCCGACGCCATCACGGGTCGGGCACCTTCCCCAACCCCGCCGCCCTGGAGATGCCGGTCCGCTTCGACCAGCACATGGACTTCACCGACCGCCTCGCCGCGGTCGGCTTCACCACTCGGGTCGAGGTGATCGACGCCGCCGTCACCACCCTCGGGGCGCTCGACGAGCCGACCCGTCTCGACCTCGACGGCCAGGCCCGGGTGCTGCGCACCGTGAAGCGGTGGTGGGCCGACGACGTGGTCGCCGTCGTCGCCGTCGACGTCGTGCCCCTGGCGCGCCAGGCCGCCGAGGCCGAGGCCCTCGAGGCGGTCGAGGGGTCGGTGATGGAACTCGCCACCCGCTTCGGCCTCGCCCGAGCCGACTGGATGTGCACCTGGCCGTCGGCCGTCGAACTCGACGACGCCACCGCCAAACTCCTCGACTACGAGGTCGGCCGCGCCGCCCTGCGCACCGAACAGCTCGGCGTGGAACGCCTGGGCACCACCGTCTTCCATGCCGTCGAGCACCACCGACCCGAGATGGTCGAACACGGCATGATCCGCACCATCTACGGCTGAGCGGGTCACGCGGTCACTCGCCGCTCACGCGGTCACTCGCCGCTCACGCGGTGTTGACCACGGCCTGACGGGGCGGAAACACTCACGAAACAAAGTGATCTTATCTTTCGGGTCATGCCCCTGGTTGCCCGAGCCCAGGATCGTCCCCTCCTCGACGATCCCTCCTTCCGACACTACTGGTACCCCGTCGCCCGGGCGTCCGAACTCGCCGAAGGGCCCGTCGCCCGCTCCCTGCTCGGCACCGAGCTGGTGCTCTGGTCGCCGGCCCCGGGCATCGTCTCGGCCGCCACCGACCGGTGCCCCCACCGCGACGCCCGCCTGTCGACCGGCTGGCTCGAGTCGTGCGGCCTCGTGTGCCCCTACCACGGTTGGGGCTTCGGCGAGGACGGCGTACCCACCCGCATCCCCCAGCTCGGCGACGCCACGGCCTTCCCGCCCAAGGCCACCCTCGAGACCTTCGCCGCCGCCGAGCGCTACGGCTGGGTGTGGGTCGCCCTCGACGAGCCCCTCGTGCCGATCCCCGACATCCCCGAGATCGACGAGCTCGATTGGCGGGTCGTCCACGAGCCGGAGTCGGACTGGGACTGCACCGCCCTCCACCTCGTCGACAACAACATCGATCCGGCCCACATCGCCTACGTCCACCGCGAGAGCTTCGGTTCCCCGGAGAAGCCCGAGGTGCCGATGCCGACGATCCATCGTGACGTGACCGGCATGCAGCTGGGCTACGAGATCGAGGTCGAGGGCCAGCCCGGCGACATGTCGACGACGGTTCGCGTCACCCGCAACCACCTCGTCACCCCCTTCCTGATGCTCAACCGCATCACCTACCCGGACGGCACCGTCCACCTGATGGTGAAGGCGTGCACCCCGGCCACGGCCGAGACCACCCACCAGCTCCAGCTCGTCGTGCGCAACGACACCGAGGCCGACCGACCCGCCGCCGACATCATCGCCTTCGACGGCCAGGTGTGGGAGGAGGACAAGGCGGTGCTCGAGAGCTGCTGGACCGACTACCGGCTCGACCTCACCGACAACGTCCACCTCAAGACCGACAAGCCGTCGATGGAGTACCGCCGGTGGGTGGCCGAGATCGTCGCCAACGGCCGGCCCGAGGCGGTGGCGTCGTGACCCGCCGGACCCTCGCCGACCTCTCCTCGCCCGACGCCGCCGAGCGCATCACCGAGTCGTCGATCCTGCTGTGCCCCGTCGGCGCCATCGAACAGCACGGCCCCCACCTCCCCCTTGCGACCGACCTGATCGTGGTCGACGCGTTCGCCGACGCCGTCGTCGACCGCTTCGGCGACGAACTCGACCTGTGGCGCCTCCCGTCGGTGCCGTTCTCGAAGTCGAACGAACACGCCTGGGCGCCCGGCACCCTGTGGCTCGGGCCCGAGACCGTGCTGGCGGTGATGCGCGACCTCGGCCGCTCGCTCCAGACGCTCGGCGCCAAGAAGCTCGTGTTCCTCAACGGCCACGGCGGCAACAGCAGCCTGCTCGACGTGGTCTGCCGCGAGCTCCGCCTCGACTACGGCTTCGAGACCTTCCTCGCCCACGCCACGCTGCCCCCCGACCACGGTGGCGACGGCGACGAGGCCGAGCACTGCCAGGGCATCCACGGCGGGGTGTCGGAGACGTCGCTGCTGCTGCACCTGCGGCCCGACGTCGTCGACATGTCGCTGGCCGAGCCCGCCGTGCCGATGTGGCTCACCAAGCACCCCCACCTCCGCTTCGGCGGCACGACCGGGTTCGGGTGGCTGTCGAACGACTTCGCCTCGAACGGCGTGATCGGCGACCCGACCCTCGCCACCGCCGAGATCGGCGCAACCGTGTTCGAGGACGGCATCGCCCACCTCGGCGAAGCGCTCCGCGACATCGCCTCGTTCTCGTTCCCCGAACCCGTCGTCCCCCTGCCGGTCCGGGCATGAGGATCTCCGACCTGCCGTTCCTGCGGGACCACTGGTACCCGGTGGCCCGCCTCGACGACCTCGATGCGCCGACCCCGGTTCGCCTGTTCGACGAGCCCCTGCTGGCGACGCCCGACGGCCGGGTCCTCGCCCCGCTCGACGGCTGGCACCAGACCCGGGCGCTGCCCAGCTGTGACCGCTACGGCCTGCTGTGGACGTGCGTCGGCGACCCCGCCACCCCCGAGCCGCCCGTGTGGCCCGAGGCCGAGCTCGCCGGTTGGCGGGTGATGGTGGAGTTCTTCGAGGTGTGGCAGTGCTCGGCGTTGCGCATCATCGACAACAACCTCGACAACTCCCACGTCGCCTACGTGCACCGCACCACCTTCGGCGACCCGGCCGACGCCCACCTGGCCCGCCCCGAGGTCACCCCGACCGACGGCCCGTGGTTCCGGGCCGACCTGCGATCGAGCCAGAAGGGGCTCGGCGCCCAGAACGGTCGCACCGCCGACGAGGCCGAGCGCTTCACCCGCACAAGCTCGACCGAACTGATCGCCCCGCTCACCACCCGCGTCCGGATGCGATTCGGTGGCGAACTCCCCGACTACGCCTTCTACGGCGTCGCCACCCCGATCGACGACGAGACGTCGATCTTCGTGCGCCTCACCGCCCTCGCCGGCACGCCCGACGAGCAGCCGTGGGACGCCTTCCATGCGTTCGGCACCCGGGTGAAGGAGGAGGACCGTGTGATTCTCGAGACCACGATCCCCGACTTCTTCGTCGACCTCACCAGTGAGGTCCACCTGCGCTGCGACGCCGCCACCCTCGCCTACCGCCGTTCCCTGGCGGCCCTCAGCGCCGCCGCCCGACCCCAGGACGCCCGATCGTGACCCTGCTCGACGCTCGCTCCCCAGACTCTGCTGGCTCGAATAGTGCTGGCTCCAACACTGCCCGCTCCAACACTGCCCCATCCAACGTGCTCTCCCTCATCAATGCCCCCGCCACGACCCAGCTGTCGCTGCGCGACATCACCAAGACCTACGTCCCCAAGGACGGCCCGGTACTGAGCGGGATCTCGCTGGACGTCGCCGAGGGCGAGCTCGTGTCGCTGCTCGGACCGAGCGGTTGCGGCAAGAGCACCCTGCTGCGCATCGTCGCCGGCTTCATCGACGCCAGCGGCGGGCAGGTGGTCGTCGGGGGCGAGGACGTGACCACCACGCCGACCCATCGACGCAACGTCGGCATCGTCCACCAGTCCCACGCCCTGTGGCCCCACCTCACCGTCGCCGAGAACGTCGCCTTCGGCCTCGAGATGCAGAAGGTGAAGCGGGCCGAGCGGGAGCGTCGGGCCACCGAGATGCTCGACCTCGTGGGCCTCGGCGGCTACGACCGTCGCCTCCCGACCGAACTGTCCGGCGGCCAGCAGCAGCGGGTCGCCCTGGCCCGGGCGCTGGTGATCGAACCCAAGGTGCTCCTGCTCGACGAACCGCTCTCGAGCCTCGACGCCAACCTCAGGGTCTACCTCCGTGAGGAGATCCGCCGCCTCCAGCGGGAG
>JBPEXC010000015.1:0-2499 GCA_052032035.1 Acidimicrobiales bacterium
TGCTGGCCGGCGCGATGTTGGCGCTGGCCGCCTGCGGGAGCAGCGACGCGGCCGAGGAGCCGACCGAGACCACCACCGAAGCTGCGACCGAGGAGACGACCGCCTCGACCGCGGCCGCCGAGGAGACCACCACCACGGCCGCCGAGGAGACCACGACCAGCACGGCCGCCGCCGAGGAGATCAACGTCTTCTCGGTCGAGTTGGGCGACTGCCTGGCCGAGTCGGTCGTCGACGGCGCCGTCGTCTTCGACGTGGAGAAGGTGCCCTGCGAAGGCGAGCACCTCCTCGAGGTCTACTACGTGTTCGACATGGCCGACGGCCCGTTCCCGGGTGACGACGCCGTGGCGGCCGAGGCCGACCTCGCCTGCTACGAGGCGTTCGAGCCGTTCGTCGGGATCGAGTACGAGTCGTCGATCTACGGCTACTCCTACTTCCACCCGACCGCCGACTCGTGGGCCAGCCTCGGCGACCGCGAGATCCAGTGCCTCCTCAACGACTTCGAGGGCGGCATGCTCATCGGCTCGGCCGCGGGCACCGAGATCTGACGGTATTGATCTGATGGTCTGACCGAATTCGGCGCCCGATTCTCCACGGGTGGCGGTCGGCTTGGGACACTGCTTCCATGCCCGGCCGTCGCCCGTCGAAGAGTGGTCAAGCCACCAAGGAGAAGATCCTCGACGCGGCCCTGGCGACCGTGCTGGCCGAAGGGCTCGTCGGCACGAGCGCTCGCGCCATCGCCGCCACCGGCAACTTCAACCAGGCGCTCGTCTTCTACCACTTCGGCTCGGTCGAGGACCTGCTGTTCGCCGCCCTCGAGCGGGCCAACGAGCGACGCATGGCCCGCTTCGCCCCCCAGTTGGCCGAGGTCGACGACCTGCCCGGACTCGTCGCCCTCGCCGAACGGCTGCACCGTGACGACACCGATCTCGACCAGGCGGCCCTGTCGGCGATCGTCGCCGGCTGGTCGGCCACCAGCGACATCGGCCCGGCGGTGCTCGCCGCCCTCGAGCCGTGGAACGAGCACGTCGGCGATGCCCTGCGCCGGATCTTCGCCCGCCACCCGGTCGGGCAGCTCCTGCCGGTCGACGACCTGGCCCACCTGATCGCCGCTCTGTTCCTCGGCATCGAGGTGTTCGACCGACTCGACGGCGAGGCGGCGCGGAGCCGTCGCCTGTTCGCCTCGATGGCGGGCCTCGCCCGCTTCGTCGATCCGCTCCTCACCAGTCTCGGTGGCGATCCGATCGCGGCGGGCCCGGTGGCGGCCGAAGCCGCGGTTCAAGGTTCGGCGGGCACATGACGATGCGTCCCGCATGGGAATCGCAAGAGTTGTCGGCGGAGTAGCAGCGGCGGGCCTCGGGGCCGTGGGTCTCGGGGTGAGTGGCCTGGCCGGCGAGGACGGCACCGGCCGCGACGACGCCGGCGCCATCGTCGAGGAGGGCGAGCTCGGGGCGTTCCGCATCCGGCTCGGTGACTGCCTCGACGGCCTGGGTCTCACCGAGATCGAGTCGGTCACCGGCGTGCCGTGTTCCGAGCCCCACGAGGCCGAGGTCTACTGGGCGTTCAACATCAATGCCGGGCCCGACTACCCGGGCGAAGCGGCCGTGTTCGATGCCGCCGACGAGGCGTGCTTCAACCGCTTCGAACCCTTCGTCGGGCGCGACTACGCCAGCTCCAAGCTCGAACTGACCTACCTCTATCCGACCAAGGAGAGCTGGGAGCAGATCAACGATCGCGAGGTGCTCTGCATGATCGTGAGCCTCGACGGGTCGCGGATCACCGGTTCGGCCGAAGGTTCCGGCTGGTGATCCGACGACGGGTGCTGACGACCGGGGTCGTCGGCGCGGCCCTCGTGGCCACCGGGTGCACCGGTGGCGGGGAGGGAGCCGGCGACGTCGCACCGGACGAGCTGGCCTACGTCACCACGTCGAGCGTGGTCGAGTCGACCACCACCACCGAGGCCGCCCTCGGCTTGCGGGTGGGCGACTGCCTGGTCGAGGTCCCGTCGGTCGGCGCCACCGCCTCGTCGGTGCGGGCACAGGCCACGGCGTCGTGCGACGCCGACCACGGGGCCGAGATCTACTACGCGTTCGACCTGCCCGAGGGGGCGTTCCCCCAGGGGGTGGCGATCGAGGAGCTCGGCCACGACGGGTGCTACGCCACGTTCGAACCGTTCGTCGGGACGTCGTACGAACTCTCCTCGCTGGTGTTCCGGGTGGCGTTGCCCGACGAGGCGGCCTGGCAGGACGGCGATCGCGAGGTGCTCTGCGTCCTCACCACCCTCGACGGCTCCCCACTCACCGCCCCCGCCCGCAACTCCTCCCTCTGACCGCACCCATCCCCTGACCGCCGCGGTTCGGCCTGCGCGCTGCCCGGTGCCCGCTCGGTGCCCGGTGCCTGTTCGGTCGCAGTTGGGCCGCGGTTCGTTGTCGCCAATGTCCCGCTTGCGGTGGTTTGTTGGTGGCAATGAGTCGCATGTGGGCAGTTCCTGCCAGTGAGCGC
>JBPEXC010000150.1:0-12473 GCA_052032035.1 Acidimicrobiales bacterium
CGTGCTCAAGTACGTCGTGGTCGACGCCTGAGTCGGCTCCTCACCAGGGGAGCGGCACCGGTCGACACACGTGCACTCGTCGCCTCGAGCGACGAGTGGGGCGACGTCAGGCCTTGACGACCACGTACTTCAGCACGTTGTCGCTCAGGCGCTGATTGCGCTTGTCGACCAGGATCCACCAGGTGTCGAGCAGACACGGCAGGTTGAAGACCCACGAGACCAGGCCGCGCACGAACGCCATCAGCGGCCCGACCGGCTGCTGGGTGGCCTCGGCGACCAGCTTGATGCCCTTCTGCTTCTTGCCGATGGTCTGCCCCGTCGTGCCCTGGAGGTAGATCCAGTTGTAGATCGAGAAGGCGAGCAGGGCGAGGTTGCTCAGGATGCTCCAGATCGTGCCGAGCGGGTCGGCGATCGCCCCGAAGATCGCGCCGACGATCGACAGCACGATCGCGGCGGCGATGTAGAGGCCCCAGTCGATGAGGAAGGCGACGAACCGGTCGCCGGTCGGCGCCATCGAGCCCGTGCCGACCGCGCCGCCGAACCCGGCATCCGGTGCACCGCCCACCGGTTGCGGGGCTCCCTGCCACTGCGAGCCGTCCCAGTACCGCTGCGTCCCGGGCGGATCGCCCTGCGCGTAGTACCAGCCCGGTGGCTGAGATCCAGACATGTCGGACATGGAGCCCTCCTGAAGTGACGGTGTTCGTAGCGAGGTGCGGTGATGGTGACACTGCGACCGGACCGATCGGGCGTGATCGGTGGCTGAGCTGGACCTTAGTACCCGTGGTGCACCCGACGGGGTAACACCGATCACGTTCCCGACGAGACGGATGGCCCACCGGCCATCCGCCCGCACCGGGCATCGTGCCGAGATACTCGGGGGCGGGCTCAGAACTCCCGTCGACGAGCCGATGAGGGAACCATGTCGCGCACCATCCTGGTCACCGGCGGAGCCGGGTACATCGGAAGTCACACCGTCATCGCGTTGATGGAGCGCGGCCACGACGTGGTGATCGCCGATGACTTCTCCAACTCGAGTCGTGAGGCGATCGACGCGATCGGCACACTGGCCGGCCGGTCGCCGGCGTTCCACGAGGTCGACCTCTGCGACCGGGCGGCGCTCGACGTCGTCTTCGACGCTCACCCGATCGAGGCCGTCATCCACTTCGCCGGCCTCAAGGCGGTCGGCGAGTCGGCCGAGCAGCCGCTGCGCTACTACCGCACGAACCTCACCTCCACCCTCAACCTCCTCGAGGCGATGGCGGCCCACGACGTGTGGGACCTGGTGTTCAGCTCGTCGGCGACGGTCTACGGCGACCCGGAGATCCTGCCGATCCCGGAGACGGCCTCGACCGGGGCCACCAATCCCTACGGTCGCACCAAGCTGATGATCGAGGAGATCTGCCGCGACGCCGCCGCCGCCGACCCCCGCTGGCGGATCTCGCTGCTGCGCTACTTCAACCCGGTCGGCGCCCACCCGTCGGGCGACCTGGGCGAGGACCCCAACGGCATCCCCAACAACCTCGTGCCCTTCGTGATGCAGGTGGCGGTCGGCCGCCGCGACAAGGTCAACGTCTTCGGCGACGACTACGACACCCACGACGGCACCGGCGTGCGCGACTACATCCACGTCGTCGACCTCGCCCTCGGCCACCTGGCCGCCCTCGATCACATCGAGGAGGGCTGCGACGCCTACAACCTCGGCACCGGCAACGGTGCCTCGGTCCTCGACGTGATCAAGGCCACCTCGGAGGTGAGCGGCATCGACGTTCCCTACACGATCACCGACCGCCGTCCCGGCGACATCGCCACGTCGCTGGCCGACCCCACCAAGGCCAACTCGGCCTGGGGATGGCGAGCCGACCGGGCACTCGAGGTGATGCTGCGCGATGCCTGGAACTGGCAGTCGAAGCACCCCTACGGCTTCGGCGAGGCTCCCCCGGCCGACTGAGCCAACACCTCGATCCGGGTCGGCAACGATTCCTGGGCGCCACGACGGGTGACCGTCACGGCGGCGACCCGGGCGGCCCATTCGGCCGCCTCGACCAGCGACGCCCCCTGCACGAGGGCGTCGGTGAGCCCGGCGCAGAACGAGTCGCCGGCGGCGGTGGCGTCGATCGCTTCGACGTCGAGCGCCGGCACCTGGGTCACCCGGTCGGCCTCGACCACCAGGGCGCCGGCCTCGCCGAGGGTCACCACGACCGACGGCCCGAGTCGCTTCGCCTGGTCGACGAGCTCGACCGTGGTGTGGGCCGTCTCCTCGCCGAGCAACTGGGCCAGCTCACCTCGGTTGGGGATGACGACGCCGGCCTTGGCGATGATCGTGTCGAGGGCTGCGGCGTCGGCCTCGTCGAGGTCGGCCCGGTTGGGCACCGGCGCAGGGTTGACCACGACCCGACCGGTCGCCATCGACACGGCGGCGGCGACGGTGGTGAGGGGCACCTCGAACTGCACCATCACCGCGTTGGCGGTGGCGACGAGGGGCAGGCCCTGCACGTCGTCGGGCCCGAGTCGGGCGTTGGCGCCCGGGCTCACCACGATCAGGTTGTCGCCGCCGGGTTCGACCGCGATCGCCGCCATGCCCGAGGGCACGCCGACCACGGTCCGGAGTCCACTGACGTCGATGCCCTCCTCGAGGAGGGCGGCGCGGTGACGGTCGCCGGTGTCGTCGTCGCCGACGGCGCCGACGAACGCGACGTCGCGCCCGAGGCGGGCGGCACCGACGGCCTGGTTGGCCCCCTTGCCCCCGCCCGAGGTGAGGGCGTCGCCGCCCATGACGGTCTCGCCGGCCACCGGCAGGTGGGCGACGGGGATGGAGATGTCGAGGTTGACGCTGCCGACGACGGCGATCTCTGGCACCATCAACCCTTCAACGACTCGTAGATCTCCTTGCACTCCGGACACACCGGGAACCGCTGCGGATCACGGCTCGGCACCCACTTCTTCCCGCACAGCGCCACGAGGGGGGTCCCCTCGATCGAGCTGGGGAGGATCGCGTTCTTCTTCACGTAGTGGGAGAAGCGCTCGTGGTCACCGCCCTCGGTGTCGACGGTGTTGGTGCGCTGGTCGATCCTGGTGTCGAGATCGGTCATCGAGCCTCCGGGCTCACTCGGTCGCCGAGTCGGCCACGGCGGCTGCGGTCTCGACCGTAGCGGTCCAGGAGGCCGCGATGCCCTCCTTGCCGAGTTCACCGGCGGTCCGATTGAGCACCGTGTTGTCACCATCGAGATAGACGGCGTAGGGGAAGCCGCCCGAGCCGTAGGCCTGGAGGGCCTGCTGGGTCTCGGAGTCGCGCATCACCGGCAGGTTCCAACCCTTGAAGTTGAGCCAGTTGTTCGGCGGATAGTTCGGCTGGTCCTCGAGCACGGCGGTCGACACCGCGTAGATGTCGAGCCCCTCGGGCTGGGCGCCCTCGGTGAGCAACTCGACGATCTGGGGCACCTCGTTGTTGCAGTGGCTGCACCAGTGAGCGAGGAAGTAGACGACCTTGGGGGTGCCGTCGGCCTCGATCCGCACCTCGTTGCCCGAGAAGTCGGTGCCGATCAGCGCCGGCGCGGTCGTGCCGATGGCCTCGTCGACGGTGCCGGACTGGTAGACGGGCAGGACGTCGCCCTCGACGGTGACGGCGTCCCAGGCCGAGATGTCGGCGCCGAGCGGCACGTTCGACTCGAGGTCGGAGTCGCCGCCCTGGCTGATCGCCCATGCGATCCCGAGGAAGCCGACGAGGACGACGCCGATGATCGAGATGAGGAACCACGGCGGGGACGAGGTGGACGGCTTGGCGGTCGAGGTGGCCATGGGGCACTCCTGTGGGTGGCAGATCGAGGTCGGCGTGACGACACGGCGCGCGGCACGCGAGGCGGCGATCTCGTCGAGGAAAGAGGATCGAGTCTAAGTGGGGTGTAAATCGCTCAGGCGGCGACGGTCTCGTCGGCCGGGGTGTCGGCGTCGAGATCGACGGCCGGGGCCCGCAGCGCCACGACGAGGAACGTGATGATCAGGGCGAACGCAGCGGCGGCCAGGGTGGGGATGGTGATGAACCCGAATTCGTTGAACCAGCGGGCCGAGCACGGCACGTCGACCGAACAGGCGCCGCCGACGCTGTCGGGGAACGCCTGCTCCATGCGGTGGTAGATCGACACCCCGATCCCGACGACGCTGAGCGCGAGCGGCACGAGCAGGAGCCGCGTCGACAGCCGGCCGGCGACGATGATCACCAGGATGATCGCCGAGGGATACATGAAGCCTCGCTGGATCCAGCACATGCGGCACGGCTGGTAGTTGGCGACCTCGGAGTAGTAGAGGCTGCCGGCCATCGCACACACGGCGACGATCGTCGCCAGCGGCGCGGCGAGGGGGCGGAGCTGCACGAGCAGGCCCTCGCCGACGGGGTTGCCCGTGACGGCGCGCGCCACCCCGAGCACCGCCATGGCCGCGACGAACAGCGAGCCGCTGACGGCGACCATCGAGAAGAAGAGGGTGAGCGTTTCGGTCACGAGGGTGGAGACAAGCGGATCGGGGATAAGCGACGGGTAAGGGGCCCGGCGCAGAGCCGGGGTGCAGAGCCGGGGTGTAGCGTCCCACAGATGAGCACCGCCGAGCAGGGACCGACGGCAACGGGTGCGGTGACGCTGGACGTCGACGACCACTTCGTCGCCACGATCGAGCTCCACCGCCCGCCCCACAACTTCTTCTCGATCCCGCTGTTGCTCGAGGTGTGCGACGCCCTCGACGCGGTGGCGGCCGACCCCGACGCCCGCGCCGTGGTCCTGTGTTCGGAGGGCCGCAACTTCTGCGCCGGCGCGGAGTTCGGCGGCGACCGCACCCCGGGCGACGCTGCGAGTGGCGGCCCCGACCTCCACCTCTACGACCTCGCGGTCAGGATCTTCGCCTCCCCCACCCCGATCGTGGCGGCCGTCGCCGGGGCCGCGATCGGCGGCGGACTCGGGCTGGCGTGCGCCGCCGACTTCCGGGTCGGCGGGCCGGGCTCCCGCCTCAGCGCCAACTTCGCCCGGCTCGGCTTCCACCACGGGTTCGGCCTGAGCGTGACCCTGCCCGAGATCGTGGGCCGCCAATCGGCCCTCGAGCTCCTCTACACCGGGCGACGGATCGACGGGGCGACGGCGGCCGACATCGGGCTGCTCGATCGCCTGGTCGACGACGACGCCATCCGGACCGAAGCCCACGAGTTCGCCGCCGAGATCGCGGCGTCGGCACCGCTGGCGGTCACCTCGATCCGCGAGACGATGCGGGGCCACCTGCCCGCCGCGGTGCGGGCGGCGACCGACCGCGAGCGCGCCGAACAGGAACGGCTCGGCACCACCGACGACTGGCGTGAGGGGGTGGCGGCGATGGCCGAGCGTCGCACCCCGAACTTCACCGGCACCTGATCGGCGCGCAGGCCCACCCCGGCCTCAGCCGAGGGGCAGGGGCACCACGCCGACCTCGGTGGCGAGGTGGGTCATCGGCTCGTCGTGGTCGTCGGTCGGGACGCGTTCGGCGAGCAGGCCGTCGCTGATGGCGATCCGCTGCACCTCGGGTCCGAACCGGGCCAGGAACCGGTCGTAGTAGCCGGCGCCGTAGCCGAGCCGACCCCCGTGACGGTCGAACACGAGACCGGGCACGCACACGACGTCGACCTCCGCGTCGTCGATCATCGGCGCCGACGCCACCGGTTGGGCGAACCCGTAGTGGTGGGTCTCGGTGGGGCACGGGAAGGCGTGGACCGTCAGGGTCATGTCGGGATCGGGACCGGTCGTCGGCGGGGTCCGGGTGAGGGCGAACCGGCCGAGGGCCGGGTCGTCGGCCAGCTCGAGGATGCGGGGCTCGCCGCGCAGCGGGGCGAACAGCACGGTCACCCCGTCGGGCCGGTCGGCCCGCACCCGAGCCAGGTGCCGCGCCAGCCCGGCCCGCAGTCGCCGGTGATCGGGACGCAGTCCGACGCGGTTGCGACGGGCCCGATCCCGCAGGTCGGCCTTGGTCGGCGACGCACCACTCATCGGGTCCCCACGCTACCGGCGGCACGCCCGTGGGTCATTCCACCCGTTTCCCCAGCGGTGGCGCCAGAGAGGAGTAGAACATGGTCGGGGCAGCACATTCGTCGCGGGCGAGGGTGATGGAGCACAAGCGCACGGCGCCGACGGCGCGGGACAAGACACGGGCGTTGGCCGACGGGGGGATGCCCCCTGCCCCGATGCGCGACCGCATCGTGGCCGGCAGCCGATCGCCACGCTTCTACCTCGCGTTGACGCTGTCGACGCTCAGCGCCATCGCCATCGCCGGCCCGCTCGCCATCCGGGCACTGCAGGCCCGTTCCGACGCCGAGGTGGCCGAGGCGCCGGTGAACCTCGGTCCGTCCGGCGGCCAGTCGACGACGTCGGTGAGCGTGCTCGGCACCTCCATGGTGCTCGACGATCACACGACCACCACGACCGGCTCGGCGGCCGTCACCGACGGCGACGACGACGGATCGACCGAGACGATCGAAGCGGTCGCCTCCACCACGACGACGCTCGATGAGGCGCCCTCGACCGAGGCCCCGACCACCGAGGCCACCACGACCTCGACGACCGCAGCGCCGACGACGACCACGACGGTGCCGACGTCGACCACCTCGGTCGTCCTCGGGCCGGGCCCGTCGCCGCCCACGACCTCCCCCGATCCGACGATCTCCACCTCGACCGGACCGACCTCGGTGCGCGAGACGCCGGCCTCGAGTTCGACGGTCGTGCGGCCGACGACGACCGACCCCGAGGCGACCTCGTCGACGACGGGGCCCGAGGACGGGACGACGCCGGGGGGAACCACCCCCGGGTCGACGCCGGGGTCGACCGCGCCGTCGACGACGACGCCCGACGGTGAACCGGGGGACGGCAGCTCGACGACCGAGGACGAGTCGACCACGACGACCGACGGGTCGTCGACCACCGACACCGCTCCCCCCACCACGGTGCCCGCCTCCGGCGGCGACTGACCGAACGAAGCGCTCAGCGAGCCGGCGCCGCCTGGGCGCCGCGAACGAGCCCACCCGGGAGCTCGCCGGTGTGCTCGCCGTCGGCGAAGGTGACCGTGCCGGCCTTGATCGTGCGCACGTAGCCGTCGGCCGGCTGCACGAGGCGACGACCGCCGGCCGGCAGGTCGTGCACGATGCGGGGACGCCGGGCCCCGAGACGGTCGAGGTCGATCACGTTCACGTCGGCCACGTGGCCGGGCGCCAGCACGCCGCGGTCGAACCAGCCGACCTGCTGGGCCGTCCGTTGGGTGAGGTGGTGCACCATCAGTTCGAGCGGGAGGGGCCCATCCCCCGCCGTGCGGTTGGTCCACAGCGCGAGCGCCGTCGTCGGGAAGCTGGCGTCGCAGATCGCGCCGCAGTGGGCGCCGGCGTCGCTGAGACCGATCACCGAATTGGGGGCGAGCAACATCTCGCGCACGTCGTCGAGGTTGCCGTTGACGTAGTTGAACAGCGTCAGCATCAGGAGCTGGTGGCCGTCGTCCTCGACGAGGAGGTCGATCACCTCCTCGACCGGGCTCACGCCCCGGCGGGCGGCCCGGGCGGCGACGCTCGAACCCGGGTCGGGCTCGTAGTTCACCGGCTCGTCCATCGGGAAGAGCTTGTCGAAGCCGGTGAAGATCGTGTGGCCCAGGCCTTCGAGCCGGGCGGTCGCCTCCGGGTGCTCGGCCACGATCCGGGCCCGGCGCTCGGGGTCGCGCAGGGCGGCGACCTTCTCGGCGAGGGGTCGGTCGGCGATCTCTCGGAACGACGGGCAGATGGCGAGCGGGTTGACCGAGGCGGTCAGGCCCTCGAGCACCCCGACCGGGCGGGGCGCCACCTGGTTGCGCATCGGCAGACCGTCGGCCACCCCGTCGCCGACCCACGCCACCATCTCGCGCCAGCGGTCCGGCACGTCGACCACCTGCTGGGTCGTCATCGACATCGGTCGGCCGCTGTGCTCGACCAGCGACCGCATCAGCGCGAGTTCCTCGGCCACGAACTCGGGGTCGGTGCTGAGATAGGCGTCGGAGATCAACTGGACGACGCCGCTGCCGGTCTCGGCCATCGCCCCGATCAGGGCGGCGAGCTCGTCGGCCGACGAGAACCGGGTGCCGAGCGGGTCGCCGTCACGGGTCCGGTGGGCGACGGTGCGGCTGGTGGTGAACCCGAGGGCGCCGGCCGCCATGCCGGCCCGCACGGCGTCGGCCATGCGGCCGAGCTCCTCGGCGGTCGGGAGCTCGTGGGGGTCGGCGCCCCGCTCGCCCATCACGTAGGCCCGCAGCGGGGCGTGGACGACATGGGTGCCGACGTCGAGCACGTAGCTGCGACGGTCGAGGGCGTCGAGGTAGTCGTCGAACGACTCCCAGTCCCACGGCAGCCCCTCGGCCAGGGCCGTGCCGGGGATGTCCTCCACCCCTTCGAGCATCCCGATCAGCCAGTCGTGCTGCTCGTCGGTGTCGATCACCGGGGCGAAGCCGACGCCACAGTTGCCCATCGCCACCGAGGTGACCCCGTGGTCGCTCGACGGGGCGAGGATCGGGTCCCAGGTGGCCTGGCCGTCGAAGTGGGTGTGGATGTCGACGAACCCGGGGGTGACCAGCAGGCCCTCGGCGTCGAAGGTGTCGGCCCCGGCGGTGTCGAGGCCGGGCCCCACCTCGGTGATCACGCCGTCGCGCATCGCCACGTCGGCCTGGCGTGGTTCGGCGCCCGTGCCGTCGACGACGAGACCGTTCTTGATGACGAGAGGACGTGGTGCAGCCATGCCGGAGCCTTGCACGCGCCGCCCCCGCATTCCATTCGGCCTGCGGGCGGAGCGTTCGGCGCCGACTCAGTGGCGCTGTTCGGTGGCACGATCTGCCCACATGGGGTTCGTTGGCGACAACGTGCAACGGATCCGGCGTCGTTGGCAGGATCTGCCCGCCGCCGCCCCTTGCCCATCTTGCGGGGGTCAGGCGAATTCGGGGCAGAGAGCGCCGAACAGGCGGAGGGCCGCCGGGCGGTCGTGCGCGGCGAGCAGGGCGACTGCGGCGTCGTCGGCTGCGGGCAGCCATGCCGCCGCCCCGTCCGACTCGACGATCGTGCGCGACGCCCCGGCGTCGATGCCCACGAACACGCCACTGAGGGCATACCGGGCGGCGCCGACCGACACCGAACTCAGGGCGCCCTCCACGTCGGGCCCGAACGTCTCGTCGTGGTGCAACAGCGGACGGTCGTCGCGCACGACCCGCTGCGACAGGGCCAGCCACCCCGACGGCTCGCTCCGCCGCCCGAGGGCGACCTCGTCGATCACCCGACACGTGGCGTCGGCGGCGAGATCGATGACGGTGCTGGCGTGATGGCGGGATCCCGTCACCGACACCGTCGGCTCGAGGTGCAGGTCGAGGTGGCCCCCGGCGCCGACGGCGCACGTCGTCACCATCGACGACGGCGCCCCGCTCGGCCCCGGCCACACCATCGTCGCCGCCACCGACCCGACCGAGGCCGAGGCGCCGGGCCCGATGTCGATCGTCAGCGACAGGTCGTCGCCGCCGACGGGTGCGGCGGCCGACGACGCGAGGAGCACCTTGCGGCCGCAGCGGCGCAGGCTGAACGGCGCGTGGGACCGTTGGTCGGCGATCACGTCGCGCTCGCCGCGACGCACCACCGACAGCGATGCGGTCGCCTTCACGCCGGCGCCCGGACCGCGGCCAGCTGGGAGCGGATCCAGTCGGCGACCTCGGCGGCACCCTCGGGCGTCACCAGCGAGGATCGGATCACCGGCTTGCCGTCGCGTCGCTCGGTCGCGTCGGCCAGCATCAGGTCGACGTCGGCGTTGACGTAGGGCGCCAGGTCGACCTTGTTGATCACGAGCAGGTCGGCGAGAGCCACACCGGGCCCGCCCTTGCGGGGCACGTCGTCGCCGCCGGCGGTGTCGATCACGAAGATCTGCACGTCGACCAGGCCGCGGGAGAAGATCGCCGTCAGGTTGTCGCCACCGGACTCGACGAGGGCGACGTCGACGGCGCCGTGCTGCTCCTCGAGCCGCTCGACGGCGTCGAGGTTGGCGGCGATGTCGTCCCGGATCGCGGTGTGGGGACAGCAGCCGGTCTCGACGGCCACGATCCGGTCGGTCGGGAGCACCGCGGCCCGCCGCAGGGCCTGGGCGTCTTCCGAGGTGAAGATGTCGTTGGTGACGACGACGACCGAGAGCTCCTCGCTGAGGAGGCGGCAGAGGGCGCCGACGAGGGTCGTCTTGCCGCTGCCGACCGGGCCGCCGATCCCGATGCGCAGGGCGCGGTCGGTGGGCGGGGCAACCGGGGCCGCGGCGTGGCTGTGGAACAGGTCGTTGGGGATGTCGTGGGGAGGCATCGGAGGGTCTCGATTCGGTCAGGCGACGAACATGCGGGCGTCGAGCGAGCCGTGCCGCTCGCCCAGGATCTCGGTGAGGGTGCCGCCTCGGGCCGGCAGGGTCGCGGGGTCGGCGGTCGCCCACCGATCGGCCTCGGCCCGCAGGTCGTCGCAGCGGACACCGGCCCTCGCCTGCAGGGCCGCGAGGGCGATCGGGTCGAGGCCGAGGAGGCGGACGGCGGCCGAGGTGACCGCTGCGGTGGCGTGGTGGAGCGACAGCGCCACCGCGTCGCCCGGGCCGCCCCCGGCCGCGGCGACGACCGCGCCGAGCGCGATCGGTTGGTGGGGACCGTCGGGCGTGGCCGCGACCTCGTCGACCCAGGCGTCGGGCCAGATCGGCTGCGCGGCCCGCAACAGCTGGCGGCCGAGCCGGCGGCTGGTGCTGCGCAGGTAGGGCGACGGCATGCGGGCCGAGTACTCGACGTCCAACGACCCTGCATTCGACGGCACTGCATTCGACGGCGCTGCATTCGACGACCGCCCATCCGACGACGCTGCCGCGCTCGAGGCGCCACAGGCAGCGGCGGCGAAGGCGGCATCGACCGTGCCGGTCGTGGCCAGCCGTCCCTCGAGATAGCGCTCGAGGGAGGCGGCATCGACCACGTCGCCGATGGCGACGGCGGCCTCGACCCCGGCCGAGTAGGCGTGGCCGCCGGCCGGGAACCGGCCGTCGACCAGGAGCAGGAGTGCGGCGTCCATCGTCGCGCTCAGAACAGGAAGTAGCGCTGCGCCATCGGCAGCTCCTCGGCCGGCTCCTCGGTCACCAGGTCGCCGTCGATGTGGACCGCGAAGGTGTCGGCGTCGATCTCGATGCTCGGCATCGCGTCGTTGAGGGGCATGTCGACCTTGGCCACCGACCGGGTGTCCTGCACCGGCACGAGGGCTCGCTGCACCGCGAGGCGGTTGGCCAGGCCGTCGTCGAGGGCGGCCTGGGCCACCCACGCCACCGACCGACCGGGCGCCACCGCCGGCGCCGCACCGAACATCGGGCGCGGCAGCTGGGGCTGCGGGGTTGGGATCGAGGCGTTGGCGTCGCCCATCTGAGCCCAGGCGATCATGCCGCCCTTGAGCACGGCGTGGGGACGGACCCCGAAGAAGGCCGGCTCCCACAGCACCAGGTCGGCGAGCTTGCCGACCTCGACCGAGCCCACCTCTCGTTGCAGCCCGTGGGTGATCGCCGGGCAGATCGTGTACTTGGCGACATAGCGGCGGGCCCGCAGGTTGTCGGCCACGACGTCGCCCTCGAGGGTGCCGCGTCGCCGCTTCATCACGTGAGCGGTCTGCCAGGTGCGGAGCACGACCTCGCCGATGCGACCCATCGCCTGGGAGTCCGAGCCGATCATCGAGATGGCGCCCAGGTCGTGGAGGATGTCCTCGGCCGCGATCGTCGACGGTCGGATCCGACTGTCGGCGAACGCCAGGTCCTCCGGCACCGCCGGGTTGAGGTGGTGGCACACCATCAACATGTCGAGGTGTTCGTCGACGGTGTTGACGGTGTGGGGCCGGGTCGGGTTGGTCGACGACGGCAACACGTGGGGCTGCGACGCCACCGTCATGATGTCGGGGGCGTGGCCGCCGCCGGCGCCCTCGGTGTGGAAGGTGTGGATCGAACGACCGCCGATGGCGTCGAGCGTCGACTCGACGTAGCCGGCCTCGTTGAGGGTGTCGGTGTGGATCGCCACCTGCACCCCCGACGCGTCGGCGATCCGCAGGGCAGCGTCGATCGTGGCCGGGGTCGTGCCCCAGTCCTCGTGGAGCTTGAAGCCGGCGGCGCCCGCCCGCAGCTGCTCCCACAACGCGTCCTCGTCGGTGGTGTTGCCCTTGCCGAGCAGGGCGACGTTGACCGGCCAGTGGTCGAGGGCCTCGAGCATCCGCTCCAGGTGCCAGGCGCCGGTGACCGTGGTGGCCTTGGTGCCCTCGGCGGGCCCGGTGCCGCCGCCGACGATCGTGGTGATGCCGGCGCCCAACGCCTCGTCGAGGAGCTGGGGGCAGATCAGGTGGACGTGGGAGTCGATGGCACCGGCAGTGAGGATGCGACCGTTGCCGGCGACGATCTCGGTCGAGGGTCCGATCTCGAGCGCGGGGTCGACGTCGTCCA
>JBPEXC010000151.1:0-2369 GCA_052032035.1 Acidimicrobiales bacterium
GCTCGCCGTCGAGCCCAACGTCGTCACCGCGTGCGACGTGCTCGAGGGGCGCCGGGCGCACGTCGCCGGGGTCGACGACCTGCTCGTCGACCCGGCCGAGCCCCGTCGGCTGGGCGACACCTTCGCCGAGCCGGTGGTGGGCGAGGCCCCGCCGTTCCCGGTGCTCGTCGGCCTCGCCTCGGGCGACGACTGGCAGCAGCTGCGGGCCGACGACGTCGTCGGACTGCTCGGCCGCCTCGCCGACGACGACCACTCGATGGTGGTGGCCCGGGTCGGCTCCGAGCTCGGCACGATCGCCGCCGCGCCCCGTCGCTGGGAGGTGAGCCGCCGGGTCCTCGCATCGGCGGAGATGCTGGTGGCGGTCGGCGAGGCCAGCCCGATGGGTCTGCTCGACCTGGTCGACTGGCTCCGGCACGCCACCGACCTGGTGGCCGACGGCACACGGATCGGCATCGTGCTCAATCGGGCCCCGGCCGACCGCTCCGCTCGGGCGCGCCTCACCGGCGAGGCCCGGCGCCTGCTCGCTCCCGGCGCCGTCGCCATCGAGGTGGTCGGCCACGACGGCGCGGTCGAACGCGCCGCGTGGGACGCGGCGGTGGCGACGACGGGACCGCTCGCCGCCGCCGTCGATCGGCTCGTGGAAGCCCTCGTCGCCTCCTCCGCCGGCGGTGGCTCAGACCAGGCTGATGTCGACGCCGAGCACCCGGTGACGTTCCCCGGCGCGTGAACGGTCGACCGCTCGGAGCTCCAGCCCGCTGAGTCCGGGGCCCTGGTCCTCGGTGACGAAGCGGATCTCGGCGTCGTCGAGCACGAGGGTCGTGGGTGTGGCGGTCCCGGCCGGCGACTCGGCCCCGAACGCCTCGGCCCAGCGCTGCGCGACGGCGGCCGGGTCGGCGACGCCGATGGTCACCCCCGTGATGGCGTCGACCGCTTCGCCCGAGGCGTCGCGGGTCGGCCAGTCGGTGCTCGCCCAACCCCACGCCGCCGGGTCGTCGGTGGCGTCGATCGACACGATTGCGCCGCCGATGTCGCGGGGGTGGACGTGCAGCCCGCGGATGCCCTCGCCCCGGGCGTCGTAGACGATCCGCATGCCGGCCGCCGCCAGGCGTTCCGCCACCCCGTCGAGCGTGTCGACCTGCACGAGCACCATGTAGCCGGCGTCGCCGCCCCGGCGTTCGAGGAGCCGACCGGCCGTGGTGCCCTCGGCGGTGGGCGACACGATCTCGAGGAACTGGTCGCCGACGGGGAACAACCCGTTGTGCAGCCCGAACTCGCCGACGCCGGGGTCGCGGAAGCAGAGCTGCAGGCCGAATGGGTCGGCGAGTTCGGCCTCGGCGGCGGCGAGGTCGGCGGCCACGAACGCGATCTGACGAAGTCGGAGCATGTCGACTGCCTAGCAGGGCGAGGGGGAGCGGTCCCCATCGATCGGCGCGGGGCGGATTCGTAGCGTCGTCGACGTGAGCACGATCTCCTCGCCCGTCGCCGGGCCACCGCCCGCCACCGACGTCTACGAACGGATCCGGCGTGCCGCCCTGGCCGAGGTCGAGGCCGGCGCCGTCGACCTCGCCGACCAGGCATCGATCGACGAACTCCTCGTCGGCCTCGTCGCCGACCACCAGCGGTCGGCCCGCTCGGGCCGAGGCCTGCGGTCGCTCCACGACCCGGCGGCGATGGTCGCTCGCCTGCGGTCGTCGCTCCTCGACTTCGGCCCGCTCACCCCCTTCTTCGACGGCTCCCTCGACTACGAGGAGCTGATCGTGCACGGCAGCGAGGTCGCCTACATCGACGACCACGGCCGGATGCGGGCCTTCGACGAGCCGGTGACCGCCGCGGAGGTCCGCCACGTGGTCAACAAGCTGCTGGCGTCGGTGGGGGCGGCGGTCGACGAGAGCCGGCCCATGATCCAGACCCAGATCCTCGACGGGTCGGCCCGCCTCGGCGTGGTCGTCCCGCCGATCGCCGCCGAGATCGATCTCACCGTCCGTCGCTACCGGATCCGGCGCGAGGGGTTCGGGGAACTCGTGGCGTGGGACACCCTCACCCCGACCGCTGCGTCCCTTCTCGGGGCCGCCATGCGGACCAGCTGCGGGGTGGTCGTCACCGGGCAGCCCGGGGCCGGCAAGACGACGTTGGTCAACGCCCTGCTGCGCTCGGTGCCCGCCAACCGTCGCATCGTCGCCTGCGAGGACACCCCGGAGCTGTCGATCTCGCAGGCCCACGCCGCCCGCTGGCGCACCCGGCCTGCCGGGCCCGACGGTTCCGGGGAGGTGACGTTGCGCGATCTGGTGCGGGCGTCGCTCGGGATGCGGCCCGACGTGATCGTCGTCGGCGAGGTGCGCGGCGCCGAGGCCTACGAACTCACCCGGGCC
>JBPEXC010000152.1:0-22366 GCA_052032035.1 Acidimicrobiales bacterium
AGGTCGGGGTCGCCCGAGGAGTCGAGGTGGGTCTCGATGTCGCCGCTGGCGATCGCCTCGGCGGCGCGCGACACCTGCCCGAGCGGTTGCAGGGCCCGCCGGGCGGAGAGGAAGCCGATGCCGCCGCCGATCAGGATCGTCGCAGCGGAGACGCCCACCAGGATCACCCGCAGGCTCCGCAGCGTGTCGTAGAGGTCGTCGACGGGGACGACTTCGTAGTAGTCGACGTCGAGATCGGTGAATCGGATCCCGACCGCGTAGCGCAAGGTGCCCTCCGGGGTCTGGTAGCGCATCGAGGCCGGCTCGCCGGCCGCCACCAGGGCCCGCAGTTCGGCGGGGATGTTGCGGCTCTCGAGGCCCGACAACGAGCGGTCCTGGCCGTCCTCGGGCACCAGCAGCACCTGGGCCTGGTTGGCTCGCAGGGTGAGCTCGAGCAGTTCGCGGACCGAGTCGGTGGTCGGCTCCTCACCCTCGTCGGCGTCGGCCGCGGCCGCCGCCGTCGAGTCGATCGCCCGCTGCAGGTTGGAGCGCAGCCGCCGGGCGTTGGAGAACGCCTGGGCCTGGGCCCCCTCCTCGAGGTCGTTGATCAGCTCGCGCTGCGCCAGGGCGAAGGTGAGGAGCGCGACCGACGACGACATCAGCAGGGCCCCGACGGCGTAGTAGAGCGTGACCCGGGCGCGGAGTCCCAGGCGCGGCCGACGTCTCACGGCATCACGACTGGAGCTTGTAGCCGAGCCCCCGGGCGGTCACCACGTAGCGCGGATTGGCGGGGTCGCTCTCGACCTTGGTGCGCAGGCGGCGGATGTGCACGTCGACCAGGCGACCGTCGCCGAAGTAGTCGTAGCCCCAGACCCGCTCGAGGAGCACCTCCCGGCTGAACACCTTGCCCGGCTGGGAGGCGAGCTCGACGAGGAGCTTGAACTCGGTCTTGGTGAGGTGGAGTTCCTCGCCGTTCTTCGCCACCACACCCTCGTCGGGGCTGATCGACAGCTCGCCGACGTCGATGCGCTCCATCGTGCCCTGGTCGGCGTTGCGGGCTCGGCGCAACAGGGCGCGGATGCGGGCCGAGAGCTCCTTGGGGGCGAACGGCTTGGTCAGGTAGTCGTCGGCCCCGGCCTCGAGCCCGGCGACGACGTCGTGGGTGTCGTTGCGGGCGGTGACCATGATGATCGGCACGTCGCTGTTGCGGCGGATCGACCGGCAGACCTCGAACCCGTCGATGCCCGGCAGCATGATGTCGATGAGGACGACGTCGGCCGGCTCGGCGACGAACCGCTCGAGGGCGGCCTCGCCGGTGTCGGCCTCGTCGACGTTCCAGCCCTCGTCCTCGAGCGCGAGCTTGACGGCCTGACGAATGCGTTCGTCGTCCTCGACGGTGAGAATCCTGGTCTGCACAGCCAACATGGTGCCTGAAATCGTGCCGCCATGTCGGTCATCGCCCGAGAAGCGGTCGCGAGCTCAGCGAATCTCCCGGGCTCGCAGACCGCGCAGCCGACGGCCGAGGGCGTCGTGCAGCGCCGGCGGGGCCGCGAGGGTGAAGTCGGGGCCGGGCGGGCCGCCGAGGAGATCGTCGACCACCGCGCCGGCCTCGGTGGCGACGAGGGCGCCCGCCGCGAGGTCCCACGGGTTGAGGCCCTTCTCGAAGTAGGCGTCGACCCGCCCCTCGGCCACGGCGCACAGGTCCATGGCTGCGGCGCCGAAACGGCGGACGTCGCGCACCTCGGGCAGGAGCGACAGCAGGATCCGGGCCTGGTCGCGCCGACGGCCGGCGTCGTAGCCGAAGCCGGTGGCGACGAGCGCCTGGGGGAGGGGAGGGGGCGTGCCGAGCTCGAGGCGAACGTCGTCGCGGAACGAGCCGCCGCCCAGGGTGGCGGTCCAGTCGACGAGCCGCACCGGGTCGTGGACGACGCCGGCGACGACGACGCCGTCGACCTCGGCGGCGATCGACACGCAGAACGCCTCGATGCCGTAGACGTAGTTCGTCGTGCCGTCGATCGGGTCGATGATCCAGCGGACGCCGCTCGATCCGTCGATGTCGTTGCCCTCCTCGCCGAGCACGCCGTCGGTCGGTCGGGCGGCGAGGATGCCCGACACGATCAGCTCCTCGCTGGCCTTGTCGGCCGCGGTCACCAGATCGGTCGAGGTCGACTTGGTGGCGGTCGCACCCTCGGCGACGGCCTCGGCCCGCATCGACACCGCGAGTTCGCCGGCCCGATGGGCCAGCCCGACGGCGAGTTCCAGGAGCTCCTCGGCCACCGCGGGGGCAGCCTCGGCCCGGTCGGTGTCGGCGGCAGTGTTTGCGGCGGCGTCGGGTCGGGTCGTCATGGTCGTTGGTCCTCGGGGTGGTCGACCGCCTTCCACTCGCCCATCGCCTGGAGGGTGAGCGACGCCACGACGCCGACGCCGACGGCGCCGACCAGGGCGCCGACCAGCGCCCCGAAGGCCGCCCAGGTCGACGATCCGCCGAGCAGGTCGCCCGTGCCGAACCCGATCAGGCCGCCGAGGAGGCCGCCGACGGCCACGCCGACGAAGGCCAACCAGCGGGCCATCGGCTCGGGCGCCCGCTCGATCGGTTCGGGCGCCCGCAGGCCCTCGAAGGGCATCGGGGAGGCGTCGGGGCGGCTGGGTTCAAGGTCGGAGCTGTCGTTCACGGCGGGCGTCCACGTCTCGGCAGGACGCCCCCTCGGCGGGGCGTCCGTGCGGTGGGCGGGTTCGTTCCGATGGTAGGCCGACGCCGGGCGCGAGCGTGTCGTCGGGCGAGCGGTCTGCCAAGCTGTGTCGATGGCGTCGACCCCTGACCACTACGTGCCCGAACCGGGCCCCGACGGGCTCCGGGCCTGGGAGGTGGCGAGCGGTGTGCTGCGCGGCGCGGACGGCACCGTGGTGATGGTGGAGAACAAGCGTCGCAACGGCTCGACCGACTGGTCGACGCCGGGCGGGGTCGTCGACCCGGGGGAGGCGCCGCTCGAGGCGCTCACCCGCGAGGTGGTCGAGGAGACCGGGCTCGCCGTCGCCGCCTGGGAGGGTCCGCTCTACGTGGTGGAGGTCGTCGCCCCCGGCTTCGGGTTCCGGAGCCGCTGCGAGGTCCACGCTGCGGTGTCGTTCTCGGGTGAGGTCCACATCGACGATCCCGACCGCATCGTCGTCGCCGTCGACCTCGTGGCGGTCGACGACGTCGCCGACCGGCTCGCCACTGCGCCCCGGTGGGTCGCCGAACCGATGCTCGAGCACCTCCACGACGGCGTGGCCGACGGTCGCACCTTCTCCTACCGGCTGGAGGGCTCGTCGGCCGCCGACCGGTCGATCGTGCGGCTGTGAACCCTGCGGGCCCGACGGGCCCATCGGAGGTGCCGGGCATCCTCCACGTCGACATGGACGCGTTCTACGCATCGGTCGAGATGCGTGACGATCCGACCCTCAAGGGCCGGCCAGTCGTGGTCGGCGGCACCGGCGATCGCGGGGTGGTGGCCGCCGCCAACTACGACGCCCGCGTCTACGGCGTGCGCTCGGCGATGCCGAGCCGGCGGGCCCGCCAGCTCTGCCCCCACGCGGTCTTCCTGTCGGGCGACCACGCCCGCTACCAGGAGGTGAGCCGGTCGGTGATGGAGGTGTTCGCCTCGATCACCCCCCTGGTCGAACCGCTGTCGCTCGACGAGGCGTTCCTCGACGTGCGCGGGGCGATCCGGCTCCACGGTGGACCCGACGAGATCGCCCGCACGATCCGTCGCCGGATCTGGGAGGCCGAGCGGCTGCCCTGCTCGGTGGGCGTGGCGCCGTCGAAGCTGGTGGCCAAGCTCGCCTCCGAGGCGGCCAAGCCACGGATCGAGGGGCGCCGGGTGCTGCGGGGCCTGGGGGTGAAGGTGGTCGCTCCTGGCGATGTCGAGGCCTTCCTGCGTCCCCTGCCGATCCGGGCGATGTGGGGTGTCGGGCCCAAGACCGCCGAGAAGCTGCAGCGGCTCGGCATCGGGACGGTCGGCGAGTTGGCCGACCTCCCGGAGGCGACCCTGATCGGCGCGGTCGGGCAGGCCCAGGGTCACCACCTCCACCTCGTCGCCAACGGCATCGACGATCGGGCGGTCGAACCCGATCGAGCGGCCAAGTCGATCAGTCACGAGGAGACCTACGCCACCGACCTGTTCGACGTCGACGCCATCCGTCGAGAGGTGGTGCGCATGGCCGACGCCGTCGCCGCCCGCCTCCGTCGGCACGGGCTGCGCAGTCGCACGGTCACGATCAAGGTGCGGAACCCGTCGTTCGAGACCTCCACCCGGGCGCTCACCCTCGACCGGCCCACCGACAACGCCGGCGTGCTCACCCGCAACGCCCACGAACTGCTCGACCGGGTCGACCTCACCCAGGGGGTGCGGCTCCTCGGCGTCGGCGCCACCGGGCTCACCACCGAACGGTCCGACCAGCTCACCTTCGACGATCTCACGGCCGCTCCCGCCGGGGGCTCGACCACCGACGCCCAAGCGGCGCCCCGCATCCTCGACGAGCGACTCGAGGCGACCGACGCCGCCGTCGACTCGATCCGGGAACGGTTCGGCGATGCGGCGATCGGTCCCGCCACCCTGCTCGGCCCCGGCGGGCTGCGACGCCGGCGCCGAGGCGACCAGCAGTGGGGGCCCGACGAGCCGGAGTGACAGATGTCGGCGTGC
This sequence comes from Acidimicrobiales bacterium, assembly GCA_052032035.1. Taxonomy (GTDB): domain Bacteria; phylum Actinomycetota; class Acidimicrobiia; order Acidimicrobiales; family SZUA-35; genus JAWSVN01. Next base: position 4,659 of record JBPEXC010000152.1, read on the forward strand.
GTGCCCCTACTGACGCCGGTCGGCCCGCCGATAGGTGTGACGATGCTCACAGTGGACGTTGTGGATCCCGCCGGGGTGCGCGACACTACATGGGTCGGTCGGGCCAGCTAGGCTTCACTGGCAGCGTCCGGACCCGAGGTGCAAGCGAGATGCCGCTCTCCGAAAACGAACAGAAGATCCTCAACGAGATCGAGAAGCATCTCCACGAGTCGGATCCGCGGTTGGCGCGTTCGGTCAGTCAGACCTCGGTCTACCGGCACGCCCTCGGTTCGCTGAAGTGGTCGGTCACGGCATTCGTCGTCGGCCTCGCCTTCATGGTCGGCACGCTGCGGACCCACTTCCTCCTGTCGTTCGTCGGCTTCCTCGTGATGCTGATCGCCAGCTTCGGGTTCGAGCGCAACCTGCGGATGATGGGCAAGGCCGGCGTGGCCCACCTGTCGTCGGCGGTCCGGGCCGCCAACCCGAACCTGCGCCGCCGCGACGCCGACGACGCCAGCGCCGACGACGAAGCCTGAACCCTCCGGTTCCCCGGCGGCACCAGCCGACCGGCACGGCGTCAGCCGACGAACACGGCGTCAGCCGACGGACAGAGCGTCAGCCGAAGGGCACAGCGTCAGCCGACCAGCAGAGCGTCAGCCGACGATCGAGCGGGGATCGAGGGCTCGGCGCAGCCGTGTCGACGTCGAGGTGCGTTCGTGCACCCGTTGCACCAGCAGTCCGCTGAGTTCGTCGGCTCGGGCCGCAGCCACCTCGTCGGGTGATGCCACGGCCTCGCCGGCGCTCGGCTCACTCGTGGCGGTCTCGACCGGTGGGGCCGATGCTGCCCCGGCGGCCGTGAGGACTGCGGGGCGATAGCGCGAGGCCGTCGACAGGGCCGCCATCTCGTCGAGCACGCCCTCTGGCAGCCGGAGATCGCCGCGCATCCGCACCGCGAACTCCGATCGGGTCTCGGTCGGCCGTCGCTGCAGCCCGAACCCGCCGGCGAGTTCCTCCGTCGCCTCGGCCCACGCCACCTCGATGCGCTCGAGCGGTCCGCTGGCACGCTCCCGCCGGCGCCGCCAGCGTCGGCGGCGCAGCGCCGGGACCGCCACCGCCCACGCCGCCGCCAGCCCGATGATCACCGGCACCGGCCAGGGCACGAAGAAGCTGGTCGTCTCGTCGTCGGCGGCCACGGGCGACCCGGTCGACGGATCGACGGCCGCCGGATCGAGGAACGACGGCACCGTCGACGAGTCCGACGGCACGGTGGGGGTGGTCGTGGTCGAGGTGCCGGGGTCGGTCTCCGGCTCGACCAAGGAGTCCTGGCGCGGCGCCAGGTTGGTGTAGGGCGCATCGGGGGCACCGCGGGTCGGCGTCGGCTCGAATGCGACCCACCCGAGCCCCTCGAACCACACCTCGGGCCAGGCGTGGGTGTGGCGGCTCGTGATCTCGTAGGTGGTGCCGCCGGCTCCGTCGAGCGAGCTGTCGGCCAACGTTGCAGGATCGACCGGATCGCCCCAGGTGAACCCCACCGCCACGCGTGCCGGGGCACCGAGCTGGCGGGCCATCAGGGCGAACGTGCCGGAGAACTGCTGGCAGAAGCCGACGCGTTCGGCGAGGAACGTCTCGATCGGGTCGTCGCCCCGGGGGCCGAGCGACAGCGAGTAGTCGAAGGTCTGGAACCAGTTCTGGAGGCGGAGCATCTGGTCGTAGCGGGAGGTCGCCCCCGCCGTCACCGCCTCGGCCTGGCGTGCCACCTCGGGCGAGAGGTCGTCGGGAAGTGCGAGGTAGCGCTCGGCGATGTCGGCCGGCACCGTGTCGGGCGCCGCCGACAGCTCCGCCGCGCTGTAGACCGGCACCACCGACTCCACCTGGTAGGTGGCGCCGTCGGCGTCCTCGGACGCCTGTGACACGGTGAGCGATGCGGTCTCGGCGCTCCAGGTGGCCTCGACGTTGGCGTCGGTCAGCACCGCCGGGGCGTAGGCCGCCGGCAACCAGATCTCGGCCAGGTTGACGATCTCGAACTGTTGGGCGAGCGTCTTGGTCTCGCCCAGCCGGGGAAGTTCGCCCGGTAGCCGCCCCTCGGACACGACGAAGTCGTCGGTGACCGTCCAGGTGTTGTCGACGAAGCTGTCGAGCCCGGCGAGCCGCCAGTAGGACGGTTCGTCGGCGGTCACCCGGAACAAGACGCTGTCGTCGTTCGACACCAGCCGGTTCTCGAGGTTGACGAACGGGCTCACCACCCGCCGCGGCCCCTCGGTCCGGGTCCGCCAGTCGATCAGTTCCGACGCCTCGGCGCCCGGCAGTCGGGCGCCGACCGTCACGCCGAGCAGGGTTGCCACCATCGCCACGGCGACCCCGGAGCGGGTGACGGCGGCCAGCCCGCGACGGCGGTCCTCGGCCAGCCAGACCTCGTGGCGGCTCAGTCCGATGTGGCGCTGGGTGAGGGCCCAGATCATCACCGCGCCGAGGAAGAGGAGCGTCGACGACCGCCGGTAGGCCCCCGACCCCAGGATCGAGCTGAACGCGAACAGCAGACCGGCGGGGAGCACGGGCTCGAACGCCAGCCGCAGTCGGTTCGCGCCCCAGTCGGTGAGCCATGCCATCACCCAGGTCGCGACCATCGCCGCCGCCAGGAACGGGTCGGTCGCCTCCACCGGCGCCCGCACCGACGAGAACTCCTCGGCGCCGGCCCGCACCAGCTCGCGCCACACCTCCAAGGTCTCGCCGGTCGGCATCACACCGAACCGGCCGGTGCCGGGGGCGAACCGCCGCACCAGGAGCGCGAGCAGCGCCGCCATCGACACCAGCGCCGAGACGATCAGGCCCAGGCCGGCGCGTCGCACCAGGATCGCCAGCCCGGCCGACGCCAGGGCGGCGCCGACGACGGGCACGACGTCGTCGGTCGTCTCGAAGATCCGGACGAAGCCCCACGCTGCGGCGGGCACGAGGGTGAACGCAGCCACCTCGAGGGCGGCAGGCGTCGGTCGCGGCTGTCTCATGGGCGGTGCTGTCTCATCGGCGCCATACCTCCGGGAGTGCCCGGTGGCCGTCGACGGTGACCGCCGTCGCCCCGCCGGGCGCGAGCCGACGCGACGTCGACCCCTCGTGGGGCTCGCAGAACACCAGGGTCACGGAGCTGAACCGGCGAGCCGCCTGCTCGATCGCGGTGTCGAGCTGTTCGGACGGCACACCCGTCACGACCACGAGCGTGCCGCCGCGCGAGATGCGGCTCAACTGGTCGAGCGTCCGCACGATCGACGCCGACCCCGTCGGGGTGATCAGCGCCAGCTGCTCGTCGACCGCGTCGAGCTCGGCCCGCGATCGCAGATCGGTGAAGGTCGAGGTCGCCGTCGTGGCGTAGCGGAGCGCGTCGTCGCCCCGCCAGCCGGCGGTCAACACGCTCAGCGTCGCCGACACCGCCCGCTCGAACCCGGCCTCGGTGTAGGCCTCGCGCCGCACGTCGAACAGCACCGTCACCCGCCCGGTGCGGGCCCGCTCCTCCTGCTTCACGACCAGCTCGCCGAGGCGGGCCGAGGTCGGCCAGTGGACCCGCCGCAGTTCGTCGCCGACGACGTAGGGGCGCAGGGCGTAGAACTCGTCGCCGCCGGCCGCCAGGGCGCGAGCGGTCTGCTGCTCGGTCGAGGGGTCGTTGCCCGACCGGGCGTGGAACGCCCCGAGATCGTCGAGGGGGGCGTGCACCACCAGGTCGACCGCGCCCGTCGCCTCGATCCGCGACGTCACCAGACCGAGCGGATCGCCGACGACGAGCTTCAACGGCCCCACCCGGAGACGGCCACGGGACCGTGTCGGCAGCTGGTACGCGACGGTGCAGGTGGCGTCGTGGCGGATCGGGGCGACGTGCACGATGGCCGACCGCTCCTCGCCGAGCTGGTCCTCGAGACGCAGCGCCGGGGTGGGCAGGCGAGCCAGGTTGGTCAGGGTCAGGTCGATCCGGGCCGGTGAGCCCACCCGCAGCCGCGTCGGCGCCGCGGTGCGGCGAACCGTCAGCTCGAGGCGGGTGAACCCGACGAAGGCCGCCGCCAACACCAGACAGCCGAGGGCGGTCGCCGCCAGGAAGTAGAGCTCGACCGTGCCGAAGAGGCGACCGACGGCGCCACACGCGACGGCGGTGCCGATCAGGCCCCAGCCGGCACGGGTCAGCCGCATCAGTAGCGGTCGCCGGGCACCGGGACCGTCGCCAACACCTCGGCCACGATCGAGGCGTCGTCGGCGCCCCGCAGGATCGCGTCCGGGGTGAGGACGAGGCGATGGGCGATGACGTGCGACGCCACGGCCTTCACGTCGTCGTCGGTGACGTAGCCGCGCCCGGCGGCCGCCGCCCGGGCTCGGGCGACCCGCTGCAGGCTGAGCGTCGCTCGCGGCGACATGCCGAGCGCGATCGACGGGTGCCGCCGGGTCGTCTCGGCGATGTCGATCAGGTAGGCCCGCAGGTCGGGGTCGATGTGGACCTTCGACACCAGGCGGGCCATCGCCTGCACGTCGTTGACCGTCGCCACCGGCTGCAGCTCCGACACCAGGTCGTCGGACTCGTGGGCCACCAGGATCGCCAGCTCGTCGTCGCGGGCCGGGTACCCCACCGACAGCCGCATCAGGAATCGGTCGAGCTGGCTCTCGGGGAGGGGGTAGGTGCCCTCCTGCTCCACCGGGTTCTGGGTGGCCATCACCATGAACGGGCGGGGGAGCGCCCGGGTCGTGCCGTCGATCGTCACCTGCCCCTCGGCCATCGCCTCGAGGAGGGCCGACTGGGTCTTCGGCGACGCTCGGTTGATCTCGTCGGCCAGCACCAGGCCGGCGAAGACGGGACCCGGCCGGAACTCGAAGGTCGAGTTCTCCCGGTTCCACACGCTGAGCCCGGTCACGTCGCCCGGCAGCAGGTCGGGCGTGAACTGGATGCGCCCGAGATCCGCGCCGATCGACCGGGCGAGCGCCTTCGCCAACGTCGTCTTGCCGACCCCGGGCACGTCCTCGATCAGCACGTGGCCGCCGGCCAGCAGGCACAGCAGCGAGTGCTCGACCACGTCGCGCTTGCCGCGCACGACCCGCTCCACGCTGTCGCCGATCGCTCGGAACGCCGCAGCGAACCGCGCCGCTCGGGTGTCGTCCAGGGCCGCTTCACTGGTGGTCACCCGGGGGACCTTAGCGGGGCGGGGCCGTCCGCCCCGGTCGGGGCGTCCACCTTCGTGCGACGAGACCTGACGAAACGTCGCTCAGCTCAGCGATCCCGCTTCCATTCCAGCCAGGTCACCAGGTCGTCGGCCCGCATCGGGCCGGTGCCGTCGCCCCCGTACGCGGTCTCGAGTCGGAAGGCCAACCACCCCTGGTCGGGGACGGGCAGGAACGGCGAACGCCGCCACCAGCCCCGGGGTGCCAGTTCGATCCCCGCCCGCACCGCCGTGGCCCACAGATCGGGCCGACGGGCCACGGCGAGCAGGGCGGACGAATCGATTCCGAGCACGAACCCGAGGCTACTTGGGGATGTCCTTCCAGGGGCCCTGGTCGGTCTTCGGCTCCTTGGGGAGGCCGAGGACCATCTCGCCGACGATGTTCTTCTGGATCTCGCTCGACCCGGCGTAGATCGTGCCCGCTCGGGCGTTGAGGAACGAACCGATCCACGACGCCGACAGGTTGGGGGCGCCGGGCTCGTCGGTGGCGAAGGCGCCGTTCGGCAGCTTGCCGACGAAGTGGAGGCCGTCGGGGCCGAGGATGTCGATCGCGAGCTCGGTGACGACCTTGTGGTACTCGCTCCAGAAGAGCTTGAAGATCGACTCGTTCGGGCCGGGACCCTCGCCGGAGAGGAACTTGGTGAGGCTGCGCATCCCGAGGAAGCGCATGATCTCGACCTTGGAGTAGCACCAGGCCAGACGCTGCCGGATCAGCGGGTCGTCGTTCACGCCGCGCTCGGTCGCCAGCGCGAGCAGCCGGTCGAGCTCGGCCCGGAACGCCACCGGCGTGGTGGCGGCGGCCTCGCCCCGCTCGAAGCCGAGCAGGGTCATCGCCACACCCCAGCCGCCGTTGACCTCGCCGACCACGTTCTCCTTGGGGCAGGTGGCGTCGGTGAAGAAGACCTCGTTGAACTCGGACTGGCCGCTGATCATCTCGATCGGGCGGACCTCCACCCCGGGCTGGTCCATCGGCACGAGGAGGAAGGTGATGCCGCGGTGCTTGGCCGCCTCGGCGTCGGTGCGGGTGAGCACGAAGATCCAGTTGGCCAGGTGGCCGGCCGAGGTCCAGATCTTCTGGCCGTTGATGCGCCACTCGTCGCCGTCGAGCTCCGCCCGGCACCCGAGGTTGCCGAGGTCGGAACCGGCGTTGGGCTCGGAGTAGCCCTGGCACCACAGATCCTCGCCCGAGACGATGCGGGGGAGGAAGTGCTTCTTCTGCTCCTCGGTGCCCCACTGGATGATCGTGTTGCCGACCATCTGGATGCTGAAGGCGTCGTTCTCGCCGCGCAACGGCACGCCGGCCTTGGTGAACTCCTCGGCCATGATCACCGTCTCGAGTTCGGTGAGGCCGGCGCCGCCGTACTCGACGGGCCAGTTGGCGGCGACGAGCTTGTTGTCGGCGAGGATCTTGCGCCAGTCGACGGAGAACTGGTGGGCGGCCTCGGCATCGAGGGCACCGATGCCCTTCCAGTCGGCGGGGAGGTGTTCGGCCAGGAAGGCCTGCATCTTCTCGCGGAAGGCCTCGGCTTCGGCACTGTACGTGGGCTGCATGGTGCCGACTTTACGCCGTCAGTCGGCGAGGGAGGAAGCTGAGGACCGACGACGGCGCGACGGGTCGATCAGGCGGCGACGCGGTCGAGCCAGGGATCCCAACTCTCGGGGATCGACGGCACGGCCACCGCCACCCAGAGGTCGCCCGCCGGAGCGGTCGGGGCGCGGTGCAACCGCATCGACGTCTCCGACAGCAGTCGGTCGCCCTTGACGGTGTTGCAGCGTCGGCAGCAGGCCACGACGTTGGTCCACTCGTGGGCGCCGCCCCGAGAGCGCGGCACGACGTGGTCGATGCTCTCGGCCCGGTGGCCGCAGTACTGACAGGTGCGGTCGTCGCGCACGTAGACGGCCCGTCGACTCAGGGGTGCGGTGCGCTGGTACGGCACCTTGACGTAGTAGCGGAGTCGGACCACCGACGGCACCGCCACCGAGAGTCGCTCGCTCTGCAGCCGCTCGCCGGCGTCGGCGAGCACGTCGACCTTGCCGTCGAGGTGCAGCGTGACCGCCCGACGCGCCGAGACGACGCCGATCGGTTCGTACGTCGCGTTCAGCACCAGCGCTCTGGCCATGAGCCGCGAACCTAGTCAACCCGGGCGAGGCCCGCCGTCCGTTTCGCGCCCGTCGCCGCTGCCGTTGTCGATGCTGGCGTTGTCGATGCTGGCGTTGTCGGCGGCGGCGAGGCCCGCCGCGACGGCGCGGCGCAGCGACGGCGCCAGTCGCGCCGCCGCCGGTCGGTCGAGCCCGGGGACCCCGATGCGCAGATCGTCCACCCGTCGCCCCGATGGCAGCGGGGCGGCGAGGTGGCGCCGGATGACGTCGGGGTCGTGATGGAGCACGGCGAGCCCCTGGATGCGGGCGCCGGCGCGCGTCCGACGCTGCGACAGGCCGACGACCTTCCACGGGGCGCCCTCGCGGTCGGCGACGGTGACCTCGCCGTGGCCGAGGCCGGCGAAGCACACCACCCGGCCGACCTCGGGGTCGACGGCGGCGCCCCGATGGACGGCGACCGCACCCGCTCCTGGCAGGGCATGGCGCAGGGCGTCGCGTAGGGAATCGCGCAGGGCGTCGGCCCAGACGTCGCCGACCCAGTGGAAGGCCCGGCCGATGTCGTCGTCCCACCGTGGATGGTCACGGGGGACCAGGACGTCGATCCACACGGTCACCTCGGGATCGATCACCACCAGGCCGCCGCCGCTTCGGCGACCGGCGACCTCCCATCCTTCGGCTTCGGCCTGGCGACCCTCGTCGACCAACGCCGAGCGGTGTTGGGTCGACCCGAGCACGAGCGCCGGCATCGGGGGGTGCTCCACCCAGATCGTGGGGCGAAGTGGGTCGGGGAGTGGACGGTGGTGGGCCACCGAGGCGGGGTCGTCCCACCACCGGACCAGCCACGGTGCCGGGCTCGCAACCCCGGGGTCGTCGGGCGTCCGGCCTACCACGCGGTCGAGCCTAGCCGCCTGGGAAAAAACCCACGTCGGGCGCTCGCCCGTTCACGCCCCGTGTTTCTCCTGTTCAGAAGGGTGACATCGGTGTGATTTCGAACACTCGTTCTCACCTTCTGTGGGCATCTGCGCGCAGTAAGTGTGGGAAATGGTTGCCCAGTGGGGCGGAGTGTCATATGGTGTCACGCAGTGGGAGATCAGCCCAAGCGAGAGTCACCAAGAGGGTCGAATGACCCGGTCGGCGGCGTCGTTCGGGCTGCGTTTCCCCTTGGTCATCCGCCGGTCATCTGGGGCCGGCGCATGACCGCCGCTGCTTGAAAGTTGGAGTCACTCCGGTGTTTGTCGGTCAGTACGAACATGCGCTCGACCGCAAGGGTCGAGTCGTGCTGCCGGCCCCCTACCGGGCCTCGGTCGCGAGCCGGGGATTCGTCACTCGCCTCGACGGCTGTATCGGCCTGTGGAGTGAGGACGGGTTCCGGGAGGTGGCCGAACGGTTCAAGGCCGAACGCGACGCCGGCAACCTCGACCTCAACGTCTTCCGGATGTTCATGAGCAACGTCCGGGACGTGAAGCTCGACGCTGCCGGCCGGGTCACGCTGCCCCGTGAACTGCTCGACGAACTCGGGTTCGGCGATCAGGTCGTGGTGAGCGGCAACTTCGACCGGGTCGAGATCTGGCCCGCCGACCGCTTCGCTGCCGAACAGGGCCCATCCGCCGGCGACGAACTGGCCGAGGCGATCAAACGCCTCGGGCTGTAGTCGCCCCACCGGGGTCCCAGGCGGGACCGACTCCAACTCTTTGTGCGGCGTTGCTCGTTTCCGCCCCGCCGGTCCTGAAAGGAGCAACGGCGAGACCACTGCTCATCGACTCGTTCATCGGTTGCCTTCCGGGCAATGGAGAAGGGTGCTTCTGCCCCACAACTCCGCCCGCTACCCCTCTAGTACGAACCAGGAGAGAAACCCTGTCGTACGCCCGTTGCCCGGGGGGCTACCGATGGCCGGTTCGAACCGAACCGATCTCGCCGGTCCGATCATGACCGACTCCGCGCGTCCCGATCCCTCCTCGTTCGCGCACACGCCCGTGCTCCGCGACGAGATCGTGGCGCTCGTGGCGCCCGTGCCTGCCGGCATCTACCTCGACGCCACCCTCGGCGGCGCCGGCCATGCGATGGCGGTGCTCGAGCACTGCCCCCACCTCCGACTCCTCGGCATCGACCAGGATCCGCTGGCGATCGAGGCCGCAACCGCTCGTCTCGTCGACAGTGCGGGTGCGTCGAGTGCCGATCGGGTGACGATCGTGCGGGCCCGGTTCGATCGCCTCGCCGAGATCCTCGACGACCTCGGGATCGAGCAGATCTCGGGGTTCCTGTTCGACCTGGGGGTCAGTTCGCCTCAGCTCGACCTGGCCGATCGGGGCTTCAGCTTCCGTCACGACGGCCCGCTCGACATGCGAATGGACCCCGACGCCGCCCTGTCGGCCGACGAGGTCGTCAACACCTACGACGAGGCCCGCCTGCGGGCGATCCTCGAGCGCAACGCCGACGAACGGTTCGCCGGACGGATCGCCCGTGCCGTCGTGGCGGCCCGTCCCATCGTCACCACCGCCGCCCTGGCCGACGTCGTCGTCGCCGCCATCCCCGCGGCCGCCCGCCGCACCGGTGGCCACCCGGCCAAGCGGACCTTCCAGGCGATCCGCATCCACGTCAACGACGAACTCGGCATCCTCCGTCGCAGCATCGAGGACGCCCTCGACGCTCTGTGTCCGGGGGGTCGTGGCCTCGTGCTCACCTACCACTCGGGCGAGGACAAGATCGTGAAGACGGTCTTCCGCGATCGGACGACCGTCGACACCCCGCCGGGCCTTCCCGTCGCGGTGGCCGAGGCCGACTACGAGATCGTGCGCCCGGCTGCCCGCAAGGCGTCGGCCGACGAGGTGGACCGCAACCCGCGAGCCGCGAGCGCCCGCCTGCGGGTGATCGAGCGGCGCACGGCGGTGGCCGCATGAGCACCTCGACCGCCCGCCGCGCCCCGGCCCGTTCGCGCTCGACCGTCGCCGGTGACCGCACCCGGACTCGCGGTGCTGCCCAACGCGGTGCTGCCCAACGCGGTGCTGCCGAGCGGCGTGCCGCCGAACGGCGTGCCGAGCGCGAGGCGACGGATCGCCGTCGCTCGATGCGGGTCGTCGACCCCAAGGTCGTGGCCCGTCGTCGCCGGCACCGTCGCCTGATGGCGCTCGGCGCCGTCGTGTTGGTCGGTGCCATGTTCGCCGTGTCGATGGCCCACGCCACCCTGGTCGCCCGCCAGCGTCAGCTCGATCAGCTCCGGGCCGACATCGCCGTCGCCGAGGAGGCGCGGGGTCGGCTCGAACGGCAGGTCGCAGTCGCCTCGGCTCCCGACGCCATCCTCGATCGGGCCTTCCTGCTCGGCATGGTCCGCGCCGTCGACCCGGTCTACCTCGTCGCGACCGCCAACGCCGGCTCCACCGAGGCTGCCACCACCGACCCTGACACCACCGACGCTGCCACCACCGACGCTGCCACCACCGACCCTGCCGGGGTCGACGGATGACGCGGGCGGCGCGCGCCGGCCACCACGACGACCACCGTCGACTCCTCGTCCTCCTCGGTGCTTTCGCGCTCGTCGGCGCCCTCTTCATCGGGGTGCTCGTCGACCTGCAGGCCGTTCGCCCCGAGGAGTACCGAGCGGTGGGGGAGGACCAGCGGAGCCGTGAGCGGGTGCTCGCCGGCTACCGGGGCGAGATCGTCGACCGCAACGGGTTCGTCTTCGCCGCCTCGACCACCGGCCGTTCCGTCACCGTCGACCCGCAGATGATCGAGGACCCGGCCGCCACCGCCGCGGTGTTGGCCCCGGCCCTCGGCCTCGACGTCGCCGACGTCGTGCAGGCGATCAGCCCCGACTTCGAGGGTGATCGCTGGGGGGTCGTCGCCGAGTCGATCGACGACGACACCGTCGCCCGGCTCGACGAGCTGTCGGAGGCCGACGACGACGAGCTGCTCAGCGGCGTGTTCGTGTCGGTCGACGAGGAGCGCGTCTACCCGGCCGGTGACCTGGCGCGCCCGGTGATCGGTCGCGTCAATCGTCAGGAGGAACCCATCTTCGGACTCGAGGCGCTCTTCGACGTCGAGATGACGGGCGAGGACGGCTACGAACGGCTCGAGCGGGGACTCTTCGGCTCGATCACCGGCGGCATCTACGAGCGCGAGGCGGCCGAGGAGGGGTCGACCGTCGAGATCACTCTCGACCATCGCATCCAGTACGTCACCGAGCAGGCCCTGATCGAACACTGCGAGGACACCCTCGCCGAGTCGGCCAACGCCGTGGTCTCCGACCCCCGCACCGGCGAGATCCTGGCGATGGCCACCGTGGTCCGCAGCGACGAGGGGCGCTGCTACGTCCCGAACTGGAACGCCACCCTGGTCACCGCCTTCGAGCCCGGCTCGGTGATCAAGATGGTCACCGCCGCCGGCGTGGTCGAACAGAACGGCTGGAACGCCGACACCCTCGTCGAGGTGCCCGTGGTCGTCGAGTTCGCCGACTACGACTTCGACCAGCGCAACCACGACCCCGACTTCGTCGCCGCCCCCTATCCGATCCGCCAGATCATCGGCCGCTCGATGAACAACGGCACGATCCGCATGGCTCAGGAGCTCGGCCACGAGGGCCTCTGGAACTACCTCGACGCCTTCGGCTTCGGCCGGCCGACCGGGTTCGGGTGGAACGGCGAGACCAAGGGCAAGCTGCGCGACTGGACCGAGTGGTACGACAGCGACCTGGGCTCGATCTCGTTCGGCCAGGGCATCCTCGTCAACACCGTGCAGCTCAACGCCGCCTACAACGCGATCGCCAACGACGGCCTCTACATCCAGCCCCGCCTCGTGCGATCGATCACCACCGAGGACGGCAACGATCTCCACCTCGCGCCCCAGGAGACCCGGACCGTGGTGAGCGCGGCCACTGCGGCCACCGTGACCGACATGCTGGTGAGCGTGGTCCACTCGGAGAACGGCACCGGCCGACAGGCGGCGGTCCCCGGCTACACGGTCGCGGGCAAGACGGGCACCGCGTGGAAGGTGATCACCGAAGGTGAGCATTCGGGCACCTACGGTGAAGCGGGTGCACGGGAGTACGTCGTGAGCTTCTCGGGTTACCTGCCCGCCGAGGACCCCCAGCTGTCGATCACCGTCGTGGTCGACGAGCCGGTGACCGAGACGACGGCCGGGCTCGTGGCGGCGCCGGTCTTCGCCGACATCGCCCAGTACGCCGTGCGGATCCTCGGGCTGCCGCCCGGCGGCGCGGTCGACGCCCCGACCGGCCTGGTGCAGGGCACCCCGGCGCCGGCGGCACCCGTCGTCGAGCCGAGCGCCGAGGCCGGCACCGACGCGAGCGCCGAGAGCGACGTCGCCCTCGGCTCGACGGAGGGCGACGGATGACGCCCCACTCCACCGCCGACGCCCACCCCGATCTCGAAACCCTCGCCGCCGCCCTGCCCGGGCGGCTCGTGCGTTCGGCGACCCCGCCCTCGGCCCCGGTCGTCGACTGCACCCACGACTCGCGCCAGGTCGAGCCGGGCTGGTTGTTCGCCTGTCTCCGGGGCGCCGCCGCCGACGGTCACGACTTCGCCGCCGACGCCGTCGCCGCCGGTGCGGTCGGCCTCGTCGTCGACCACGAGCTCGACCTCGACGTGCCCCAGCTCGTCGTCGACGACGTCCGGGTCGCCCTCGGACCGATCGCCGCCGCCGTGCACGGGGACCCGTCCCGCCGCCTCGACGTGTTCGGCGTCACCGGCACTGCCGGCAAGACCACGGTCACCCAGCTGTTGGCCACCATCTTCGAGGCCGACGGGCGCACCGCCGGGGTGAGCGGCACCCTGTCGGGGGCCCGCACCACGCCGGAAGCCCCCGACCTGCAACGCTTCCTGGCCCGCTCCGCGGCGACCGGCGCCGGCGCGATCGCCATGGAGGTGTCGTCCCACGCCCTGTCGTTGCACCGGGTCGACGGCACCCGCTTCCGGGTGGTCGGCTTCACCAACCTCGGCCACGACCACCTCGACTTCCACCACACCCTGGCCGACTACCTCGACGCCAAGGCCCAGCTCTTCACCGCCGGGTTCGCACCGGTGGCGGTGCTCAACCTCGACGACCCGGCCGGGCAGGAGATCGCCGAACGCGTCGCCGCCGCCGGCGACCTCGAGCTGGTCGGCTACCGGTTGGCCGACGCCACCGACCTCGCCGTCGACGGCGCGATCACCCGCTTCCGCTGGCGCGACCGGGAGGTCGTGCTGCGCCTCGCCGGTCGCCACAACGTGGCCAACGCCCTGTGTGCGGCGACGATGGCCGAGGCCGCCGGCATCGACCTCGACACGATCGCCGACGGTCTGTGTCGCGCCGAGCCGCCGCGAGGCCGCTTCGAGTTCGTCAACGTCGGCCAGGACTTCCACGTCGTCGTCGACTACGCCCACAAGCCCGAGGCGGTCACCGCCGTGCTCGACGCCGCCCGCCAGGTGGCGGGGGAGCAACGTGTGCTCGTCGTGCTCGGGGCCGGCGGCGACCGCGACCAGCAGAAGCGGGCCCCGATGGGGGCCGCCGCGGCCGCCGGTGCCGACGTGGTCGTGATCACGAGCGACAACCCCCGTTCCGAGGATCCGGCTGCGATCGCCGACGCGGTCGTCGCCGGCGTGGGCGCCGATGCGCCCCGCCCGACCGTCGAGCTCGACCGGCGCCGCGCCATCGCCCTGGCCCTCGGCGAGGCGCGACCCGGCGATGTCGTGGTGATCGCCGGCAAGGGCCACGAGACCTACCAGGAGACCGCAGGCGTGCGAGAACCCTTCGACGACCGTGAGGTGGCGATCGAGCAGTTGCTGGCCGGAGGCGCGCGGTCGTGATCCGTCTCCTCCTCGCTGCCGGCCTCGCGTTCATCGTCGCCGCCCTCTGGACCAGGGTGCAGATCGATCTGCTCACCCGACGCCGCATCGGGCAGCCGATCCGCGAGGACGGCCCCCAGGGCCACATGACCAAGGCCGGCACCCCGACGATGGGGGGACTCGCGATCGTCGCCGGCGCCTTCTTCGGCTACGTGCTCTCCGAGCTGCTGACCGGTGGCATCTTCACCCGGACCGGGCTGATCGTGATGGGCACGATCTGCGGGGCCGCCCTGGTCGGCTTCCTCGACGACTGGTTGAAGGTGTCGCGCGAGCGCAACCTCGGTCTCAACAAGCGGGCGAAGATGGCCGGGCTGCTCGCCGTCGCCGTGTTCTTCGCGGTGTCGATGCCGGCCCTCACCTCGGTCAGCACCGAGATCTCCTTCACCCGCGTCGGCACGGTCGGTATCGACCTGGGCACGATCGGCTGGGCGATCTGGGCGGTGCTGATGATCCTCGGCGCCTCGAACGGCGCCAACCTGGCCGACGGCCTCGACGGACTGGCTGCCGGGTCGGGCATCTTCGCGTTCCTGGCCTACACCCTCATCGGATTCTGGATCTTCCGGCAGTCCGACCTGCCGACCGACGTCTACGCCGTGCCCCACGCCCAGGACCTCGCCGTGGTCGCGATCGCCATGGTCGGCGGCCTGTCGGGCTTCCTGTGGTTCAACGCCGCACCGGCCGAGATCTTCATGGGCGACACCGGCTCGCTGGCGATCGGCACCGGGCTCGCCGCCCTCGCCCTGGCCACCAACACCCACCTGCTGCTCCCGATCATCGCCGGCCTCTACGTGGCCGAGACCCTGTCGGTGATGCTCCAGGTGGCGTGGTTCAAGCTGACCGGCGGCAAGCGGCTGTTCCGGATGGCGCCGATCCACCATCACTTCGAGCTGCTCGGCTGGGCCGAGACCAAGGTGATCATCCGGTTCTGGCTGATGTGCGGCGCCCTCACCGCGCTGGGTCTTGGCCTCTTCTACGCCGACTGGCTCACCGCCGTCGAACTGGTTGACGGCCCGTGACCGCCACCGCCGTCCCCTCGCTCGACCTGACCCGCCCCGTCGTGGTCGGCTTCGGCATCACCGGTCGCGCCGTGGCCGCCGCGCTCGTGCAGCGCGGCATCGTGCCCGTCGTCCTCGACGACCGGGCCTCCGAGGACGCTCGTGCCGCCGCATCGTCGCTCGGGGTCGAGCTGCGCCGCCCGGGGGCCGACGCCGCCGACCAGCGTCGCGACCTGGTCGAGGCGTTCACCGGGGCGACCGTGGTGTTCCCGGCCCCTGGCCTGCCCGCCCACCACCAGGCCTTCAGGGTCGCCGCCGACCTCGGCGTGCCGATCGCGTCGGAGTTCGATCTCGCCGGCGTGTGGGACGACCGTCCCCTGGTCGCGATCACCGGCACCAACGGCAAGACGACGGTGACGATGATGGTCGCCGACGCCCTGCGCCGCTCGGGCCTGGCCACCCACGCCGTCGGCAACACCGAGACCCCGCTGGTGGCCGCGATCGACGATCCCGCCACCGACGTCTTCGTCGTCGAGTGTTCCTCGTTCCGACTGGCCCACTCGCTCGACTTCCGACCCACGGTGGCGGCCTGGCTCAACTTCGCCCCCGATCACCTCGACGCCCACGGATCGCTCGAGGAGTACCGCGAGGCGAAGGCGTCGATCTACGGCGGGATCCGAGCCGGCGGCGCCGCCGTCGTCGCCGCCGACGACCCGGTGGTCACCGCCGCCGCGCCGGCAGCGACGCCCGAGCTGACCGTCGAGACCTTCGGACTCGACTCGGGCGACTGGCGGATCGCCGACGGCGCCCTCGTCGGCCCGGACGGCCCCCTCGTCGCGGTCGCCGAGCTCGCACGATCCCAGCCCCACGACCTGCGCAACGCCGCCGCGGCCGCTGCGATCGCCCACCACGCCGGCGCCGACGACGCCGGCATCGCCGAGATGCTGCGCACCTTCGCCGGCCTGCCCCACCGGGTGCAGTTCGTGGGCGAGGGCGACGGCGTCCGCTGGTTCAACGACTCCAAGGCCACCGTGCCCCACGCCACCCTCGCCGCCCTGGGCGGATTCGAGTCGGTGGTGCTGATCGCCGGAGGTCGCAACAAGGGGCTCGACCTCGGCGTGCTCGCCGACGGCGTGCCCCCGGTCCGAGCCGTCGTCGCCACCGGCGACGCCGGGCCCGAGGTGGTCGCCGCCTTCGCCGACACGGGTGTGGCGACGACGACCGCCGATTCGATGGCGGCCGCGATCGCCGCCGCCGCCGAGGCGGCCCGACCCGGTGACACGGTCCTGCTGTCGCCGTCGTGCACCTCGTTCGACTGGTATCCGAACTACGGCGCCCGCGGCGACGACTTCGTCCGCCTCGTGCAGGCCCATCTGGCAGGGGGAGCGACCCGATGACGGCGACGACGATCGGACGGGGACGTCGGCGGACCAAGGCCAAGGCGCGTCGGCGAACGACGACCCAGGCGCGTCGGGGGACGACGACCACGGCCCGCCGGGCGACGACGACCAAGGTGACGACGACGCCCCGCACCGCCGCGGCTCGGGTGGCGGTCTCGGCGCCGCTCGCCAACTGGCTCGGCATCGTCGTGCTGACGCTCACCCTGTTCGGCCTGGTGATGGTGCTGTCGGCCTCGTCGGTCACCAGCACGTACCAACTCGACGGGTCGCCCTACTACCAGTTCAAGCGACAGCTGATGTGGGCCGGGCTCGGCGCGGTGTCCTTCGTCGTGACCAGCCGTGTCGACTACCGCCGGCTCCGCCCGCTCGCGGGGGTGGGGTTGGCGATCGCCGTCGCCCTGCTCGTCCTCGTCCTCGTGCCCGGCGTCGGCCGCAACATCAACGGCTCGAGCCGCTGGCTCGCCCTCGGGCCCCTGGTGTTCCAGCCGGCCGAGGTGGCCAAGGTGGCGATGATCGTCTGGATCGCCGACCTGCTGGCCCGCCGGGAACGCCTGATCCGCAAGCCCGAACTGACCATCCGGCCGGTGCTGGTCGTGCTGGCACTGTTGAGCGCGCTGCTGTTGCTGCAGCCCAAGCTCGGCACGCCGCTCGTGCTCGCCGCCGTGGCGTTCACCATGCTCTTCGTCGCCGGCGCCCGCGTCGATCACCTCGCGGGCTGGACCACCCTCGGCGTGGCGGCGGCTGCCATCCTCGCCTATTCGGCCGACTACCGCCGCCAGCGGATCTTCGCCTTCCTCGACCCGTGGGCCGACCCGCAGGGCTTCGGGATGCAGACGATCCAGAGCCAGGTCGGCATCGCCTCGGGCGGACTGCTCGGTGTGGGCCTCGGCGCCGGCAGCGCCAAGTGGGGCTTCCTGCCCTACGCCCACTCCGACTTCATCTTCGCGATCGTCGCCGAGGAGGTCGGCCTGATCGGCGCCGCGACGCTGGTCGTCGCGTTCGTCGTGCTCGCCTGGCTCGGCGTTCGGATCGCGATCGGCGCCGGCGACACCTTCGGCCGTCTCCTCGCCACCGGCCTCACCAGCTGGATCCTGATCCAGGCGTTCCTCAACATCGGGATGGCGATCGGGCAGCTCCCGATCACCGGTGAGCCACTGCCGTTCGTGTCCGCCGGCGGCTCCAGCCTGCTGATGGCGCTGACCGCCGCCGGTGTGC
>JBPEXC010000153.1:0-11555 GCA_052032035.1 Acidimicrobiales bacterium
GACGACATGACGACCGACCCTGCGACGCCGATCACTGCGGCGGCAACCCCGGCGGCGAGGACGTTGCGGTTCGAGAGCGGGGCGAACGAGAGCGCGGTGAGCACGCCGCCGCCCAAAGCGAGCAGGAGGACGACGGGCAGCGACAGGCCGGGGTTCGACAGCCAGTCGGTCACGTCGATGGCCACGAGCACGGCGACCACCGCCGCGGTCACACCGCCGGCGATGACGGCCTTGCGAGTCCAGGCACCCGGGGTGAGCCCGGCCACGATGACCGCGGTGAGCACCGCCAGCAGACCGATGCCGAACGTCGAGAGGCCAGGCTGCTCGAGGTAGTCGTTGAACCGGATCGCCCCGAACTCCTTGAGGAGCACGGCCACCCAGAACACCGGCAGCGAGTAGAAGAGGAAGGCGGCGAACGTCGACCCGTAGTCGATCGCCGAGTACTGCCGGACCGCCGAGATCACGCCGACGAAGATGCCGAGCAGGATCGAGGCGACCGTCGCGATGATCACCAGGCGGAACGTGGTGCCCACCGCCTGACCGAGCAGGGCCGACACCTCCTGGCCATCGCGGTTGAGACCGAAGTCGCCTCGGAAGAGGCCGGTGAGCCAGTCGACGTAGCGTTCGGTGAACGGCTTGTCGAGCTGCAGCAGGCGGCGCATGGTCGCCATGGTCTGCTCGCGGTTCGGGTCGGTGGACTGGCGGTATTCGGCGAGCGGGTCACCCGAGATCGTGACGAGGCCGAACATCAAGAAGCTCGAGGCCAGCAGGATCGGGATCGACACCAGCATTCGCCGGATGATGAAGAAGAACACGAGGCGGTGAGGAAGGGTTGGGAACGGACAGGGCGAGGCCCGCCGCCGGACCGCGCTCGGCAGACCGAGCGCAGCCGGAACGGGCAGAGGCTGGGGCCGCCGGGACGAATCCCGGCGAACCCCAGCCGCACATCAGAAGCTGTGACCGTAGCCCGAACAGGGAATCCCCTGCTCGGGCTCACGAATCATCAGCTGAGCTGCCAGCCGCTGGCGTTCCAGGTGAGGCCGTTCTGCGACGGGTTGTAGACCACGCCGGAGATGTTGTCGCTGTAGGCGACGACGCCCGGGAAGCTGAACACCGGGATGGTGACCAGGTCCTCCCAGAGGATGGCGTCGACCTGGTTGGCCAGGTCGGCCTGCACGTCGGCGTCGAGCTCGGCGTTGATGGCGTCGAGCAGCGCGTCGACCTCGGGGTTGCCGTAGCCACCGAAGTTGATGCCACCGCCGGTGCGGTAGATCTCGGAGCTACCGGTCTTCAGCGGGCTGCCGGCCCAGGCGAACATCGCGATGTCCCAGTCGCCGGCGGCGAGCTCGACGTCGAAGAAGGTCTCCGAGCCGGCATCGGTGATGTTGAAGCCGACCTGGTTGCAGCTCTCGATGGTGAGGGCGACCTGGTCGGTGCGACGGGCGTTGCCGCCGTTGTCGAACCAGCCGATGCGGATGTCGACCGGCTGGGCCACACCCGACTCGTCGAGGAGCGACTGCGCCATCTCGAGGTCCACCTCGTCGTAGGCGCCGTTGGAGGCGTCGACGTAGGCATCCTCGAACTGCTGGTTGTAGCGGTTGTTGAGGATGGTGGCGCTCGGGTCGAGCGGCAGGATCAGGTTCGACACCATCTGCTGACGGGGCAGGCAGTAGGCGAAGGCCTCACGCACCAACGGATCGGCGAGCGCCTCGTTGGCGAAGTTGAAGTCGAAGTGCTCCCAGACGAACTGCGAGCCGCCCTCGACCACGATGCCGTCGGTGCCCTCGAGGGCAGCGAGGAGGTCAGGGGTGGGCTGCGGGTCCATGGCGTTGATCTCGCTGTTGGCGAGCGCCTGGGCCTGGGCCTCTTCGGCGATGTAGCGGATCACGACCGGGCCGTTGGCCATCGTGCCCCAGTAGTTCTCGTTCGGCACGAGGGTGAGGCTGGCGCCCGCTTCCCACGAGTCGATCATGAGCTTGCCACCGGAGGGCATGATCTCGGGCTTGAGCTCGCCCGGGTTGAGCGACCAGCCGGTGTTGAAGAACTCGGCCATGGCCTCGATGCCGGCCCGGTCGTCGCCCTCGAAGGCGGCGATCAGGTCGTCGACACCGGCCTGCTGCTCGACGATGTGCGCCGGGAGGAGGCCGGAGAAGCTGGCCTGCCAGTCGGCGTAGGTGTCGGAGTAGGTCATCGTGATCGTCTTGTCGCCGTCGGCGCAGTCGAAGGTCTCGATGACGTCGTAGCCGGTGGTACCGGTGATCTCGAAGAGCTGGACCTCGGTCTCGCTCTCCTCGTCGATCACGGGGTCGCCGTTCTCGTCGAGCTGGAGCTGCGAGCCGTTGTAGGCAGCCCAGATCAGGTAGAAGTCGTCGCAGTCGATCGGCTCACCGTCGGACCACGCGGCGTCGGCGTTGATGTTCCACTGGATGGTCTGCGGGTCGGTGCTGAGCACCTCGACCGAGTCCATCAGCTCCTCGTCCATGGCGAGACCGCCACCGGGACCGGCGAAGTTGAACGGCGCCGGGAGCACCTCGTTCAGCACGATGGTGTTCTTCACCGAGTTCGACGAGGCGAGCCCGTTGTTGTAGTTGGAGAACTCCTGGGCGTTGCCGTAGGCGACGGGGCCACCGGCGGCCTCCTCGGCCGGCTCCTCGGAGTCGGTCTCCTCTTCTTCGGTCTCGCTGCTCTCGTCCGTCGTCTCCTCGGTGGTGTCGGAGGTTTCCTCCTCCGCACCCTCACTGTCACTGCCACTACATGCGGCGGCGACGAGCGTGAAGGCAAACAACAGCGCGAGTAGACGCGCGATCTTGCTTTCGCGAATCACGATGATTCTCTCCTCAGGTAGGGAAATCCCTCCACACCCCGAGCCGGGCACTGTGTCCGACATCACCGGGAGGTGGCAGGGAATCGCCGCACCCTAGCGAACCGAATCCGTCTCAACAGGCAAGACGGTGTGACTCTTTACCCAGAGGTAACGAAGTTGTCGCACGTTGTCCCCACGGCGCTGTCCCCCGTCGCAGCGGTTTCGCAGTAGCGAACGGCGCAACGCTGGGTGAACGCGATTCACCTCGCGGGACGGGGTGTCACGAACGCTCACAGCGAACTGTGACGGTTGTGAGACGCCGGGTCGAGATCCCGTCGAGGAAATCGCTCAGGCGTCGTCGCGGAGGCGGTACTGCACGATCCCGGCGAAGGAGTCGGCCTCGAGCGATGCCCCGCCGACGAGGGCGCCGTCGATGTCGGGCTGGCCCATCAGCTCGGCGGCGTTGACCGGCTTCACCGAGCCCCCGTACTGCACCCGCACGCCCTCCGCGGCCTCGGCGCCGAAGACCTCGGCGACGGTGGCGCGCACCACGGCACACATGGCCTGGGCGTCGTCGGCCGAGGCGGTCTTGCCGGTGCCGATCGCCCAGATCGGCTCGTAGGCGATCACCAACGCGCCGACCTGCTCGGCGCTCAGGCCGGTGAGCCCGGCCTTCACCTGGGTGGCGACCTTGGTCTCGGCCTCGCCGGCGTCGCGCTCGGCGAGGGTCTCGCCGCAGCACATGATCGGCACCATGCCGTTGGCCAGGATGGCCTTCACCTTGGCGTTGACCATCTCGTCGGTCTCGCCGAAGATCTCGCGGCGCTCGGAGTGGCCGACGATCACGTAGCTCACGTTGAGCTTGGCCAGCATCGACGGGGCGACCTCGCCGGTGAAGGCGCCGCTCGCCTCGAAGTGGCAGTGCTGGGCCCCGAGGTGGAACGGCAGCTTGTCGCTCTCGAGCACGGTCTGCACGGTCCGCAGATCGGTGAAGGGCGGATGCACGCTGATGTCGACGGCCTCGACATCGTCCTCGGTGACGACGTAGCTGAGTTCCTGCACGAGCTTCAGCGCCTCGAAGTGGTTGAGGTGCATCTTCCAGTTGCCGCTGATGAGGGGCTTGCGCGTCATGAGAAGTCCTTGTCGTGAAGTTCGGGTGCGGGTGCGTTCAGGAGCAGTGTTGTGTCAGCTGCGCAGTGTTGCTTCAGCTTCGCAGTGCCTCGAGGCCGGGCAGGTCGCCGTTCTCGATCAGCTCGAGCGACGCCCCTCCCCCGGTCGAGACGTGGTCGACGTCGCCGTCGACCCCGAACTGCTTGGCGGCGGCGGCCGAGTCGCCACCACCGACGACGGTGAACGCCTTGGTGTCGGCCATCGCCTGGGCGAGGGCGGCCGTGCCTGCGGTGAAGCGGGGGTCCTCGAACACGCCCATCGGGCCGTTCCACAACACCGTGCCGGCGTCGAGGATCACGTCGGTGAACACCGCCGCGGTGCCGGGCCCGATGTCGAGGCCCATCCACCCGGGGGCGAGGTTGACCCCGGCCTGGCGGATCTCGCCGCCGGCGTCGGGATCGAAGAGCGTGCCGCCCTTCATGGCGGTGACGTCCTCGGGGAGGTAGATCGTGGCGCCGCTGGCGAGCAGTCGGGCGCAGGTCTCCACCATGTCGTCCTCGCACAGCGAGTCGCCGATGTCGTGACCCTGGGCCTTGAGGAAGGTGAAGGCCATGCCGCCGCCGACGATGATCGAGTCGACGATCTCGAGCAGGGCCTCGATCACGGCGAGCTTGTCGCTCACCTTGGCGCCGCCCATCACGGCGACGAACGGGCGACGAGCCTCGTTGCGCACGCCGAGGAGCACCCCGACCTCCTTGGCCAGCAGCCGGCCGGCGGCGCTGGGGAGGTGCTGGGGCGGGCCCACGATCGAGGCGTGGGCCCGGTGCGACGCACCGAAGGCGTCGTTGACGTAGGCGTCGTGGCCGGCGATCAGCTCCTGCACGAAGGCGGGATCGTTGCCGGTCTCGCCCGGATTGAACCGGAGGTTCTCGAGCAGCTCGACGCCGGGGGCGATGGTGGCCAGGTGCTCGCGCACCGGGTCCATGGAGAACGCAGGGTCCGGCGCCCCCTTGGGCCGGCCTCGGTGCGAGCACGCCGTCACCTTCGCACCCTGGCCCTGGAGCCAGGTGAGGGTGGGCAGCGCAGCCCGCATCCGGAGGTCGTCGGTGATCTCACCGTCGGCCATGGGGACGTTGAAGTCGACCCGCACGAGGACGCTCTTGCCCTCGAGCCCGCCGTCGACGGCGGCAGCGAGGTCTTCCAGCTCGGGGACGCCGAACACTGCCATCGCGATCAGCCCTGATTGGCGGCGCCGACGATCTGGGACAGATCGACGAGGCGGTTGGAGTAGCCCCACTCGTTGTCGTACCAGCCGCAGACCTTCACGAGGGTGCCCTGGGCCATCGTCATGCCGGCGTCGATGGTGCACGACGCGGGCGAAGTGACGATGTCGGAGCTGACGATCGGGGCCTCGGTGTACTCGAGGACGCCGGCGAGGCGACCCTCGGAGGCGGCGGCCGCGTAGGCGGCGTTGATCTCGTCGACGCTCGGCGAGCCCTTGAGCACGGCGGTGAAGTCGGTGATCGAGCCGGTGGGCACCGGCACCCGCAGCGAGGTGCCGTCGAGCTTGCCCTGCATCGACTGGAGCACGAGGCCGGTGGCCCGGGCGGCGCCGGTCGAGGTGGGGATGATGTTGATGGCGGCGGCGCGGGCCCGGCGCAGGTCCTTGTGTGGGCCGTCGACGATCGACTGGTCGCCGGTGTAGGCGTGGATCGTGGTCATGAGGCCCTGCTCGACGCCGAAGGCGTCGTCGAGGACCTTCACCATCGGCACGAAGCAGTTGGTGGTGCACGAGGCGTTGGAGACGACCTTGTCGGAGGCGGCGTCGAAGGTGTCCTCGTTCACGCCGACGACGAAGGTGTTGTCGGCCTCGGAGCACGGGGCCGAGACGATCACGTAGGGGGCGCCGGCGTCGAGGTGGGCGGCGGCCTTGTCGCGGGTGGCGAAGATGCCGGTCGACTCGATGACGACGTCGACGCCGAGGTCGCCCCAGGGCAGGTCGGCCGGGTTGCGCTCCGACAGCACCTTGAGCACGTCGCCGTCGACGCTGAGGCCGCCCTCGACCGCAGAGATCTCGTTGGGGAGGACACCGAGCACCGAGTCGTACTTGAGGAGGTGGGCCATGGTGTCGAGCGAACCGAGGTCGTTCACGGCCACGAAGTCGATGTCGGCTCCGGCCTGCTTGGCGGCCCGGAAGAAGTTGCGGCCGATGCGGCCGAAGCCGTTGATTCCGACGCGAATGGTCATTGCAGGAGAGCCTCCGTCACAGGGGTCTTGGTCGAGCCGACCCTACCCGAAGTGACTCGGGTGGACATAGGACCCAGAGGTCAGGTGTCACGTGGGGAATCCGGCCCGTCCGACCCGGGCCGGGCGGCCCGTTCGGGTGACGCGCTCAGCGTCGGACGTTGGCGGCGAGGCGGGCCAGTTCGGCGCCGAGCAGGGCGGGGTCGTGGCCCCAGCCGTCGGCACCCGCCACCTGTGCCAGCACGACCTCGGCGCCGGGGGCGACCCGGTCGACCTCGGCCACCCGGTGGGTGCCGGGCACCGCGACGACGGCGTCGAGGGTGACGCCGTGGAGGCTGAGGGCCTCGACGTGTTCAGGCAGGTCGAAGCCTCGGGCCTCGGCCTTGTCGTTGGCGACGTTCGCGACGAACACCCGCTGCGCGCGGGTGTGGAGCAGGGCGGCACGGATCTCGGGCACGACGGCGGCGGCGAGCACGCTGGTGAACAGCGAACCGGGGCCGATCACCACCTGGTCGGCCCGCAGGATCGCCTCGACGGCGGGGCGCGGCGCGGTCGGGTCGGGCGGGTCGAAGCGGAGGTTGCGGATCCCGGTGGCCCGCTCCAGGGTCACCTGCCCACGCAAGGGGCCGGCGTCGGAGTCGGCGAGCAGGGTGACGGCGTCGATCGTGGCGGGATAGATGCGGCCCGCGGCGTTGACGAGGCGCGCCACCTCCTCGATGGCGGCGCTGAAGTCGCCTGACGCGCTGGCCAGGCCGGCGATCAGGAGGTTGCCGACCGGGTGGCCCTCGAGCGGGCCGCGGTCGAAGCGGTGTTCGAGCGACGCCGCCAGGAGCGACTCGTCGTCGGCGAGGGCCGACAGGCAGCGGCGGAGGTCGCCCGGCGCCGGCAGGCCGAGCTCGCGACGCAGTCGACCCGACGACCCGCCGTCGTCGCCGACCGACACGATGCCGACGATGTCGGACGCGTAGCAGCGGGCGGCTCGCAGCGACGATGCCAGGCCGTGGCCACCGCCGATCGCCACGACGCTCGGCCCGGAAGGGTCGCCCAGGGTGGGCACGGGTTCAGCGCTCAATGTCTCGATGAGACACTCTCGGCAGGTGACCGAGTTCGTTGAGCCGATGGGCCACGGCTTCGGCCACCGCCACCGACCGGTGTCGCCCGCCGGTGCAGCCGAACGCGATCGACAGGTACGACTTGCCTTCGTCCTCGTAGGCGGGGAGGAGGTCGGCGAGCATGGCGACGAGCCGGTCGATGAAGGTGCGGGTGAGGTCGCGCTCGATCACGTAGTCGCGCACCTGCGGGTCGAGCCCGGAGAACGGTCGCAGCTCGTCCTCCCAGTGCGGGTTGGGGAGGAACCGGCAGTCGAGCACGAGGTCGACGTCGAGGGGCACACCGTGCTTGAACCCGAACGACGACACCGACACCGCCATCTGTTCGGGGGCGCCCTCGTGGTCGAACAGCGTGGCGAGCCGGTCGCGCAGCTGGTGGGGGTTGAGCGCCCCGGTGTCGATCACCAGGTCGGCGGCCTCGCGCGCGGGCAACATCTTGGTCCGCTCCTCGACGATGGCGTCGGTGAGCGAGCCGCCGTCGCTCAGCGGATGTCGTCGACGGGTCGCTTCGTAGCGTTTGATCAGGGTCTCGGTCGGCGCTTCCAGGAACACGACCGACACCTGCTCGAGGTGGGTCCGCAACGCCTCGACCTGCTGGGCCATCGCCGCGTCGTAGCCGGCGGTGACGAGGGCGACGCGTTCGAACCCGGCCGACCCGTCGCCGCCGCCGGCGAGCTCGGCGACCTTGGGCACCAGGGCGGCGGGGAGGTTGTCGATCACGAACCAGCCGAGGTCCTCGAGGGCCCCGGCCGCCACCGACCGCCCGGCACCCGAGAGGCCGGTCAACACGACGAGCTGCACCATGGGATCAGTCTCGCGCGGTCGGTCCCGTCGGGCGCGCACGTGGCACCGTCCTCACGAAGACACAGCACGCACGAGGCGCAGGGCCAGCAGGCGGGGCACGGTGGCGGCGTCGCGGTACTGCGGGGCCTGGGCCAGGAACCCCTCGGGCGGCGCAGGCTCGTGCATGTATTCGAGCACCAGCCCGTGCGCGGCGAGGGTGTTGAGGTAGCGCGAGAGGGGGCGGTGCACGAAACGGATGAAGACGTCCTTCTGCACCTCCTCGATCGTGTCGGTCTCCACCAGGTAGGGGCCGATCCGCCAGTACTGCTCGGGCGGCTCGATGATCTGGTCGTCGATCCAGCCGCTGCCGGGGGTCTGCAGGAGGGGGTGGTTGAGCAGGAACACGAACCGGCCGCCGGGGCGCACGACGCGGGCGACCTCGGCGACGGCGGCGTCGACGTCGTCGATGTGTTCGAACACCAGACAGGCCACCGCGGCGTCGACCGAGGCGTCGCCGAGCGGGAGGGCGTCGGCCGGCGCCTCGACGTAGCGGGGCCCTCCCCCGCGCCGTTCGGCCTCGACGATCTGGGCGGGCACCGGATCGACACCGACGACGTCGTGGCCTCGTGCGGCCAGCATGCGGGCCACCTGGCCCTCGCCGGTGCCGATGTCGACGACCGTGGGGAACCCGTCGAGCTCGGCGGCGATCAGGGGCAGGATCTGCTCGGTGTACTCGGGGTCGACCCCGTCGGTGAACTCTCGTTGCCACCACTCGGCGGTGTGGTCGTTCCAGCTGTCGGTCACGCGGATGTTCTCTCTCGTTCGGGGGGCGCTCGTTCGGGGGGCGCTCGTTCGGTGGGCGCTCGTTCGGTGGGCGCTCGATCGGCAAGCGGCGTGTCAGCGATGCTTGTGGGTCTTGGCGTAGACCGCCTCGGCCACGGCGTCGGGCAGCCAGCTCAGCGCCTGGAGCTCGGCGAGCTCGGCCTTGCGAACCTTGGTCACCCCGCCGAAGTGGTCGACGAGCTTCTTGCGGCGGGCAGGGCCCAGGCCGGGGATGTCGTCGAGCACCGATTTCGTCATGCGCTTGTTGCGCAGCTGGCGGTGATAGGTGATGGCGAAGCGGTGGCTCTCGTCCCGGAGCCGCTGGAGGAGGTAGAGCGCCTCGGACTGCCGGGGGATCGTCACCGGGTCGCTCCGGCCCGGGAGATAGACCTCCTCGAACTGCTTGGCGAGCGAGCAGACGGGGATCTCGTCGAACAGGTCGAGGTCCTCGAGCACCCGGACCGCCACGTTGAGCTGGCCCTTGCCGCCGTCGACGACGAGGAGCTGCGGTGGGTACTGGAACTTGCCCCGTTCGGCCACCGGCTTGGCCCGCTCGTCGAGATAGTTGGAGAGGCGGCGGGTGAGCACCTCCTCCATCGCGGCGTAGTCGTCGTTCTGTTCGACGGTCTTCACCTTGAAGCGTCGGTACTCCCGCCGGTTGGCGATGCCGTCCTCGACCACGACCATCGAGCCGACGTAGTCGGTGCCCTGCAGGTGGCTCATGTCGTAGCACTCGATGCGCAGCGGCGACTCGGGCAGTTCGAGCCACTCCTGGAGTTCGTTGAGGGCTCGGGCCCGGGCGTTGTGGTCGCTCGCCCGCTTGAGCCGGTGGCGCTGGAACTCCTCCTCGGCGTTGCGGGTGACCATCGCCAACAGCTCCCGCTTGTCGCCGCGCTGGGGGACCCGGATCTCGACCTTGGTGCCGCGCATCTCGCTGAGCCACTCGGCGTAGAGGTCGGCGTCGGAGCTGTCGTGGGGCACGAGCACGACCTTGGGCATGCCCATCACCGGCTCCTCCTCGTAGAGCCCCTCGAGCACCTTGTCGACCAGTTCCGACGGTGACAGTTCCTCGACCTTGTCGATCACGAGGCTCTTGCGCCCGGTCACCCGACCGCGGCGCACGAAGAAGACGAACACCGACGCTTCGAGCTCGTCCTCGGCGATGCCGATCACGTCGAGGTCCTCGGAGCGATCGGCCACCATCTGCTGCTTGGCGACCGCCTTGCGGACCGTGGCGATGCGGTCGCGGACGCGGGCTGCCTTCTCGAACTCGAGCTCGGCGGAGGCGGCGAGCATCTCGGTCTCGAGCTTGTCGAGCACCGGTTCGACGTCGCCGTCGAGGAACTGACAGAGCTCCTCGACCAGGGCGGCGTAGTCGGGTTGCGCGATCTCACCGACACAGGGCCCCGAACACTTCTCGATGTGGAACAGCAGGCAGGGCTTGCCCAGCTTGTGGTGGCGATCGAACTTGTTGTCGGTGCAGGTCCGCACGGGGAACACCCGCAGGAGCTGGTCGAGGGTCTCCCGGATGGCGTAGGCGTGGGCGTAGGGGCCGTAGTAGCGGGTGCCCTTGC
Source organism: Acidimicrobiales bacterium (assembly GCA_052032035.1). Taxonomy (GTDB): domain Bacteria; phylum Actinomycetota; class Acidimicrobiia; order Acidimicrobiales; family SZUA-35; genus JAWSVN01. The sequence continues at coordinate 10,446 of JBPEXC010000153.1, forward strand.
GCTTCTTGCCCCGCATCACCCGGGGGCGGGGCCATTCGTCGTCGACCGACACGGCCAGGTACGGGTAGCTCTTGTCGTCGACGAGGCGGACGTTGAAGCGGGGCCGATGCTGCTTGATGAGGTTGTACTCGAGCATCAGCGCTTCGACGTCGTTGTCGACCTGGATCCACTCGACCCGCTCGGCGGTGGCCACCATCTGCGCGGTGCGGGGGTGCATGTTGCGGGGGTTCTGGAAGTAGTTCGACAGACGCGACCGCAGCGACTTGGCCTTGCCGACGTAGATCACCCGGCCGTCGGCGTCGAAGAACTGGTACGAGCCGGGGGCGTCGGGGATCGTGCCGGCGGGAGGACGGGAGACCACCTCCCGAGCCTAGGCAGCCCACCCGGCTGCTCAATCGATCCGGCGGACGGCCGATGGTGAACACAGGCACCTCTTTGTCTCCGCCGCCGCTCTCCGCCTTGCACTCCTCATGAACTGCGCCAACTGCCACAACCTCCTGCCCCGCACCGTCGACCGATGTCCGGTCTGCGGGACCGAACCGGCGCGGCACGAACCGGACCAGCCCGAGGCCTCGGCACCGATCCCGGCGTGGATGGCACCGGCAGCTCCTGTGACCGCAACCGAGGAGCCGGCGCTGAGCCCCGACGACTTCCTCGCCGAGTTCAACGCCGAGCCAGCGCCGCCGAGCGCCGACGAGGCCGACCCGTTCGCGGGCCAGGCCGCAGCGCCGACGTTCGCACCGCCGCCCGCAGCCGATCCCGTCCCCGAGCTCGCTCCCGAACCGGATGCCGCTCCCCCGGCGGCTGCGTTCAGCGAGCGCCCCAGCTACGACACCGACGATCCGTTCGCTGCCGGCGCCGTGACCCCGCCGGCGCGGGCATGGGACACGCCGATGACGCCGGCAGCCCCGGCGTTCGAGGAGCCGGCGGCGCCCGCCCGAGCCTGGGACACCCCGGCCCCCGGCCCCGAGAGCTTCGAGCCGGCGGCGCCGGCACGGGCCTGGGACACGCCGGCACCTGCCGAGGAGTCCCCGCCGGCCGAGGCGCCGGCGTGGGAGACCGCCGCCTGGGAAGCCGCCGAGGACCTGCCGGCCGAGCCGGCACAGTCCT